>JAVJQK010000099.1 GCA_040218145.1 Sandaracinaceae bacterium
TGCGGCATCAACGAGACCCTCGCCACCTGCGAGGCCGTCCGCGCTCTGCTCGCCGACCAGATGTGCCCCAGCGGCGCCGACTCCGAGTGCCCCGAGGGCGGCCTCTGCCGCACCGTCGGCGTCCTCCTCAACCGATGCACACACGCACGAGATCCTCGCGCTCCTCACCCGCGCCCGGGACGCCTTGCGCGCCGGCGGCGGGGACGCCGAGCTCGCGGTGACGGCGCGAGACGACGGCACCTGCAACGTCTACCTGAACGGGCAGCTCGCGGGTCCCACTCCGCTGTCCCTGCGGGTCTACGAGGGTGACTACGCCGTGCGCGTGCAGTGCGGCGAGGCGCGGAGCCGGGTGCACCTCGTGCACCTGGAGAGCGGCCGGCGTGAGGTCGAGATCGGGGCCTCGCTCGAGGCAGCGTTCGTCACCCGCCCCCGCCCACACCTCCGCTACGACGACCGCGCCGCGCTCACCGCGCGCGGGCCCCGAGACGCCGCCGCGCTCGCCACCCACCTCGACGCGCCCCGGGCCATCGTCCTCGTCGTCGAGGGCGCTCGGGCCTCCCTCGAGCTGCTCTCGCCGGACGGCTCGGCCCACGCCACCGCCACCCTCCCCGAGCGCGGCGACGCGGCGGCGGCGGCGGGCGCCCTGCTCTCGAGCGCTGACGGAGGCGCACCCGCCGACGCCCAAGGCGCGTCGCGCCCCTCCGAATGGAACTGGGTCGTCGGTGGCGCGCTCATCGCGGGCGGCCTCGTCGCCCTCATCAGCCCCGTGCACACCCTCGCGGTCGAGGGGCAGTGCGTCAGCTCTCCCCGCCCCGGCTACTGCGCCACCGAATACCAGTTCGGCCCCCGGAGCGCCGCCTTGACCGCGCTCGGGCTGGCCGCCATCGCGGGCGGCGCGGCGTGGTGGGGCTTGCAACCCATCCGCGTCGGCGTCGCCGCGGACGCCAGCTCTGCCCGCCTCAGCTTGGAAGGACGCTTCTGATGAGCCGCTTCGCATCCCTCTGCCCCGCGCTGATCGCCCTGCTGGCGCTCACCGCCCCCTCCCCCGCCGCAGCGCAGACCAGCGCCGCGCTCATGCCCTCCACGGGGGGCCACCGCGAGATCCCGGACAGCGTCCGCGAGGAAGCGACCCGGGCCGCGCTGGAGTACCTGCGAACCGAAGACCTCGCCGTGCTCGCCCCCACCTTCGTCGTCGAGGTGCTCGACGAGGCGCAGCGCGCCTGCGCCCCGAACACCGACTGCATGAGCGACGTGCGCGGCGCGCTCGGCGTCGAGCTCCTCGCCGGGCTCATCCTCTGGGGCAGCGCCGAGGCGCGCGCCACCCCGCGGACCGTGCACGCCACCCTCCTCGACGCGAGCGGCGTCCGCTACCTCGGCACCGCCGAGGTCGCGCGGGGCGTCCCCACCGCCGTCCGCGACGCCCTCCGCGCCGCCCGTGAAGCGCAGCGCCGCGGGCCCGGGCCCTTCCTCGACGTGGCCGGCACCCGCGGCGCCATCGCCGAGCTCGACGGCGCCGCCCTCGGCTCACTCCCCCTCGAAGCCGTCCGCGTCGAGCCAGGTGAGCATCAGCTCCGGGTCCACCTCGAGGGCTACGAGACCCAGACCCTCACCGTCGCCATCGGCGACGACCCGTCCCGCACCACCCGCGTCGAGGTCGAGCTCCAGCCGAGCGGAGGCGGCCAGCCCGGTCGCCCGCCGGGGGCGGGCCTCGCGCTGAGCGACTGGGCCATCCCCGTCGGCGTGGGCGCCACCGTCGCGGGCGCCGGCCTCGCCGTCGCCGTCCCCCTCGTCAGCCTCGCCATGACCGGGTGCACCGAGGAGACCGGCGGGGCTTGTGTCTCGTCCGACCGGTTCGCGGTCGGAGAGAACGTCGCGTGGATCATCGGCGGCGGCGCGTTGGCGATCGTCGGCGTCGCGCTCACCATTGTGGGCGCTACGTCCGACGGCGGCGGTGAGGTGCGCGCCCGCGTCGGCCCCGGCCACTTCTCGATCGAAGGGAGCTTCTGATGACTTGCCACCTCGCGCCTCGAGCGCTCCTCTGCGCGCTCGCCACCCTCCTCGCCACCGGCTGCGTCGAGCGCGTCCTCTGCGCCGATGTCCCCACCGCACCCGGATGCACGCCTCCGGCGGATTCAGGGCCAGACGCCCAGACCGACGGCGGCGACGGCGACGCGGGCCCCTGCGGCGCGTGCCCCGCCGCGACGCCGCTGTGCCGTGAAGCGGACGGCGAGTGCGTCGCGTGCCTCGGCGACGGCGACTGCGGCGGCGACACCCCGCTCTGCGATACCGACGCCGGAACGTGCGTGGGCTGCCTCCGCGACGCCGACTGCGACGACCCCACGGCCGCCCGCTGTGAGGCCGGCGCCTGCACCGGCTGCGACGACTCGCTTCAGTGCGCGGGCATCACCGGCACCGAGGTCTGCGACACCGACGCCGTCACCTGCGTCCAGTGCACCACGGACGAGCGCGATGCCTGCGGCGGCAACGTCTGCGACGGCGCCGACCATACCTGCACCACCCGCCCCGAACGCAGCAAGGGTCTCTGCCAGGACTGCGTCGCCGACGCCGAGTGTCGGGACGGCCAGCTCTGCGTCGCCATGACCTTCGAAGGCACTGACGTCGGGCGCTTTTGCCTTTGGCGCGAGGATGCTCCCGGTGGCGCGGGCGGAAACTGCCTTTCCGTGCGCCCGTACGTGGAGACCGAGAGCCTGACCAGTGTCGACGGAGTCACCACGAACATCTGCACCTTGAGGCAAACGACCTGTGTCGCCCTCAACCAATTCGACATGATGGGCTGCACTGTCGGCACCCCGCCCCCCGCGGCGACGGATTCCGAGTGCGGCTTCACTGGTGTGGACGATGGTCTCTGTCGTGTACGTAGCGGCCCCACCAACCGCTGCACCACCCCCTGCCTCAGCGACGACGACTGCCTGCCGGGATCGTCCTGCAATACCGCCGCGACCCCTCGCTACTGCGAGTTCTGATGTGACCGGTCCGGGCTTCTCCGCCTACACGCGACCCAAAGCCTGGTCGACGATCGACAACCCGTTTCCTGGTGGCCACGTGACCCCCACGCTCACCCGCACGCTTCTCCTCCCCTCCCTGCTTCTCCTCTCGACCGCTTGCGTCGAGACCGTCTCCTGCCCCGAGGGCGAGGGGATATCGGAGGACGGGGACGGCTGCGTGCCCCTCGCGGA
>JAVJQK010000100.1 GCA_040218145.1 Sandaracinaceae bacterium
ACGGGCAGCGTGGGCAACCTGTCGGCCAACCCGCTCTACGTGTCGGCGAGCAACCTGCGGCTGACCTCGAACTCGCCCTCGCGCTTCGCCGGGAACGCGGGGCAAGACCTCGGCCCGCTGCCCTACGTGGCCGACGCGACGGTGGGGCTGATCGGCTACCTCTGGAGCAACCTCACGCTCACCGCGGCGGGCAGCCCCTACGTGATCCGGGGTGACCTGACGGTGCCGGCGGGCAGCACGCTCACCATCGAGGCGGGCGCGCAGCTGCACTTCGAGACGGGCGACCTGATGGGGTCCAACCGCGACACGTCGCGGAGCGAGATCACCGTCGACGGCACCCTGAACATGCAGGGCACGGCGGCCTCGCCGGTGGTGCTCCGGGCGCGGAGCGGGATCTCGGCCGGCACGTGGTACGGCGTCGTCATCTCGCCGGTGGCGGGCTCGGCGGACATCGACCACGCGGAGATCCGCCACGCGCGGCGCGCGCTCGAGAGCGGGACGCCGGGCTCGGTCACGCAGGTCGACGACGTGCTGATCGACAGCTGCTCGGACATCGGGCTCTACATCGACGGCGGCTCGGCGAGCTATGACCGGGTGCGCATCTCGGACTGCGTGAACTACGGCGTGTACGTCGCGGACGGGACGCCCACGCTGGACGGCCTCTACGCCGACAATACCCGGTTCGGCGTGTACGTGGCCAACCAGGCGGGGGCGACGATCCAGAACGCGATCGTGCGCGACCAGGGCTCGTACGGCGTGTACGCGTCGATGAGCAGCAGCTCGGACGGCGACGTCACGCTGCTCTCGTCCACGGTCTACAACTCGCGCTACGGCGTGTACCTGAGCGCCTCGAGCGGCACGACGCGCAGCTTGGTGGTGCGGAACTCGATCCTCACCGACAACACGAGCTACGGCGCGTTCCGCTCGGGCAGCTACGGGCGGCTCGAGGTGACCTACACGGACTCCTGGGGCAACGGGAGCAACCTCTCGGGCACGACCGGCAGCGCGGGCAACATCTCGGCGAACCCGCAGTACGTCAACGCGCCCGGCGGCAACCTCCGCGTGATGAGCACGAGCGTGACGATCGACGCGGGCACCGCGTCCGGCGCGCCCGCCTACGATCACGACGGTGTGGCGCGTCCGCTCGACGGCAACGGCTTCGGCGGCGCGCAGTACGACATGGGCGCGTACGAGTACGTGCTGATGGCGATGTGCGGCAACGGGCTCGTCGAGGCGCCCGAGGTCTGCGACGACGGCGGGCTGAACGGCAGCTACGGCGCGTGCGCGAGCGACTGCTCGGGCTCCGGTCCGCGCTGCGGCGACGGGGTGCGCAACGGCCCCGAGGCCTGCGACGACGGCAACGCCATCGAGACCGACGCCTGCCTGAGCGACTGCTCGGCCGCGAGCTGCGGCGACGGCTTCGTGCAGACGGGCGTCGAGGACTGCGACGACGGCAACATGATCGACACCGACGCCTGCGTGATGTGCAGCGCGGCCATCTGCGGCGACGGCGCGGTGCGGTCGGGCGTCGAGGACTGCGACGACGGGAACATGATCAGCACGGACGCCTGCGTGATGTGCAGCGCGGCGACGTGCGGCGACGGCTACGTGCAGGCGGGCGTCGAGTCCTGCGACGACGGCAACACCAACAACACCGACGCCTGCGTGATGTGCAGCGCGGCGATGTGCGGCGACGGCTACGTGCAGGCGGGCGTCGAGGACTGTGACGACGGCAACACGATGGGCGGCGACGCCTGCCCGGCCAACTGCCGCTTCTCGGTCTGCGGCGACGGTGTGGTCGGCGGCAGCGAGCAGTGCGACGACGGCAACATGTCGAACATGGACGCCTGCGTGATGGGCTGCCGCAACGCGACCTGCGGAGACGGCTACCTCTACAGCGGCGTCGAGCAGTGTGACGACGGCAACGCGAGCAACACCGACGCGTGCGTGATGGGCTGCATGACCGCGCGCTGCGGCGACGGCTTCGTGCAGGCCGGCGTGGAGTCCTGCGACGACGGCAACATGATCGACACCGACAGCTGCCCCAACAGCTGCCAGCCCGCGATGTGCGGCAACGGCGTGGTGGAGGGCAGCGAGGCGTGCGACGACGGGAATCGCGTCGACGGCGACGCCTGCACCAACGCCTGTGAGGCGCCCCGCTGCGGCGACGGCATCGTGCAGGTGGGCGTCGAGCAGTGCGACGACGGCAACACGGACAACACCGACGGCTGCGTCATGGGCTGCACCACCGCGACCTGCGGCGACGGCTACGTGCGCACCGGCGTGGAGTCCTGCGACGACGGCAACACGGACGACACCGACGGCTGCACCAACAGCTGCGCGCTCCGCACCTGCGGCGACGGCACGGTGCAGGACGGCGAGGCGTGCGACGACGGCAACGCGTCCAACACCGACGAGTGCCTCAACAGCTGCCAGCGCGCGAGCTGCGGCGACGGCTTCCGGCAGGTCGGCGTCGAGGCGTGTGACGACGGCAACGGCTCGGACGCCGACGGCTGCCTGACCACCTGCGTGGAAGCCGCGTGCGGCGACGGCGAGGTGTGGGATGGCATGGAGGAGTGCGACGACGGCAACGGCGCCGACGACGACGCGTGCCTTGCGGACTGCATGATGGCGAGCTGCGGTGACGGCGAGGTGTGGGTCGGCGAGGAGGAGTGCGACGACGCCAACATGGCCGACGACGACGCGTGCCTCACGAGCTGCGTCGAGGCGGTCTGCGGCGACGGAGTCGTGCAGACGGGCGTCGAGGACTGCGACGACGGCAACACCGACGACGGCGACGAGTGCCCCGCGGACTGCACGATGGGCGGGGACGCGGACGGCGGCGTGATGACGGCCGATGGCGGCGTGATCACGGCGGACGCGGGCGTCGACGGTGGGGTCACCCCGATGGACGAGGCCGGCTGCGGCTGCGCGACGCCGGGCAAGGGAGCGTCGAACGGCGCCGGCCTCGGCGTGTTCCTGCTGCTCCTCGGCGTCGCGTGGCGCCGCCGGCGGCGCGGCTGAACCTCGACGGGCGCCGCCGTGGCAGAATCGCCGCGTGTCGCCCACTCGAGCTGTGATCACGGCGCTGCTCGCGCTCGGCGCGTGCGCGAGCCCGTCGGCTGGACCGACCCGGCCGGCGGCGACGGCCCCGCACAAGAGCGAGAAGCCAGCGGTCGACGTGCCCATCGCCGACCCGCTCCCCATCGGCGAGCCACTCCCGGCCGAGCCGGAGCCCGAGCCGGCCGGCGACGCGCGCGAGGTGCACCCGCTCTACGCCTCGGAGCCGCCCTCGTGCGATCCCCCGCCGAGCTGTCAGCCGCCGCGCGACGGGCGCTGCCGCGCGTTCTTCGGGTACTACTGGCTCGGCGAGCGATGCGGCGGCTTCTCCGGTTGCGGCGGACCCACCGGCGATTGCGGAGCGCGGTTCGCCGAGCTCGACGAGTGCCAGCGGCGGTATGCGCACTGCGGCGCCCGGCCCCGCGGGACGACGAGCGACTTCGCGCGGGTGACGTTCGAGCTGACCTCGGGCGGGGCGGAGGCCCGCGCCTTCCTCGAGCGAGTCCGCGCGACGGTGCAGAGCAGCTACGGCTCGTCCTGCCACGCGGCGCGAGAGCCGAGGCTGGTCGAGCGTCCGACCACGAGCCTGACGACCCATCCGGACCGGCCCGCCGAGTACGAGCTCCGCGGGGCCGGGCCCGGGGCCGACCATCTCCGCGCCGCGCTCCAGAGCGGCCGGACGACGCGCGTCACCGAGAGCCGCTCCACATGGCGGATCGAGTGCGTCGAGCCCCCGCCTCCCCCTGCGCCGGTCCTCGTTCACCTCCGCACGTCGGAGCCGGCGTGGATCACGGACATGGATGGCCGCGGCATGGGGCAGAGCCCGGTGAGCGTGTCTCTATACCCGGGGTCGTTCTGGGTCATGGTCCACCCGGAAGAGGGGATCGCCGAATCCCACGAGATCACCGTCCCGCCGCGCGGCCCGGCCCGGCTCTCGATTCGCGTGGAGGGGGCGTCCGGCCGATAGGTCAGGGGCCAGAGTGCTATCATCGCGCGGTGTTTGCCGAGACGCGCGCGCTCGCGGCCGCGCTGCTGCTGTTGGGGTGCTCGCTGCCGTTCGACCCGCAGCACCTGCCCGACTACGACGCGGGACCGAGCGACGCCGGCCCGCGCGAGATGTGCCCCGAGCCTCCGAGGGCCGCCTCCTGCGTGGGCGAGACCGACGGCGCGCTCTGCACCCGGTGACTCGACGCCGGGGCGCGGTCGGGAGGCGTTCGCGCGCGGAGAGTACGACGCCGCGCTCGTCCGCCTCCGCACCGCGAACGAGCTCGCGCCGCACGACGTCGTCCGCTTCAACATCGCGCTGCGGCGTCGGGCTCGCCGCGTCCATCGGTATGGGCGTGCACGCGACGTCGCGGGAGCGAGACCAACCTCGCGTTGCGCGAGGAGGGCCTCCTCTACCGTGACCTGACGAACGGAGCCATCGCCGTGGCCGTGGGAGGCCTCGTGCTCCTCGCGGTGGACGTGATCTGGGCGCTCACCCGACTCGAGTGAGCGCTACTCGTAGGTGCCGTCGAACAGGAGCTGCCAGAGGATCACCGCGACGAAGGGCAGCAGGAGCCACAGCATCACCAGGTTGGCGGAGCGGGCGGGCTGCTTGTCGGCCCACTCGTCGGTGACGGCGGCGGGCGGCGCGACCGTTGGCGGCTGGCTGGCCGGCGCCTTCGCGACCACGGGGGCCGGCGTGGCGATCGGCGGCAGCTCCAGGAGCTCAGGGTCGAGCGGCTGCATGACGATGGACGGGGGGACGGACGGTTCCCAACGCGGCGCTGCGCGCCGACGCTTACGGGCTGCGGATGCCATGACTCTCTTCTCCTCGACGAACACGAACCTTCACGGGGCGGAGGGAGCGTCGGCGCACCATGCGCGGACGCTCGGCCCGTTCACGGATCGGGGTCGAGGAAGAGCCGAGGGATGGTCAGCCGGCGCCGAGGTGTGCGAGGCCGCTGCACCTGCGTCGGGACGGGAGCGGTAGTGACCGCCTGAGCGAAGACCCCATCGGTCCGAGGCAGCGCAGCGACCCGAGGGCTGGTGGGCGTCGGCGTCGAGCCCGGCCCGACCGCGTCACTCCCGACCCCCACCTCATCCGCGCGCGAGTCGTCCGCCGCGCCCGAAGGCGCCAGCACGACCCACACCGCGAAGGCGAGCGCCGCGAGCTTCACCACGCCGCCAATCTGCGTCGCGCCAAACCCCCACGCCACGAAATTCATCCGCCCCCCCCGACCTCCCCGTTCCAGGACTAGGGGACGGTGTTTACATGTTAACTTGATACCTGAAAAGTTTGCGTACCCCCGCTCGGGGGTGTGCATGCCGTGCAAGCATGGTTGACGAGAGCTCAACAACCGAACACCGTCCCCTGGCCTCAGCCGCCCTTCGGGTTGGTGCTAGCGTGCGCCGGGAGGAGACCGCCGATGCAGGAGTACCGAGGCGAGTGTTTGTGCGGCGCCGTGCGCTACCGGGTCCGCGCCGAAGCCCCGCGGGCGATGTACCTCTGTCACTGCACACGCTGCCGCAAGGAGACGGGCACGATCCACGGGGCCAACGTGTTCTTCCGCGACGGTGAGCTCGAATATGAGCGCGGCGAGGCGCAGCTCTCCCGGTTCGCGCTCGAAGGGACACGCAAGAAGCGCGTGTTCTGCAGCACGTGCGGGAGCCCGATGCCGCGCCAGGACCCGAACGGCATGATCGTCCTGCCCGCCGGGAGCCTCGACGACGATCACGGGCTGGAGCCGACGGCGCACATCTTCTGCGACAGCCGCGCCGGCTGGACCGACCGGGCCGAGCGCGCCGAGCGCCTCCCCGAGGGGCCTCAGCGCGGGTAGGTCGCGGCCGGCAGCGCGTGCGAGACCGGGTGGTAGCTCGCCTGCCCGTGCAGCTCGGCCGCGAGCGGGTAGCGGTCCGGATCGAGCCCGTGCAGGTCCTCCTCGCAGCGCTCGGCCCACTCGCTCGCGACGCCAT
The DNA here is from genome assembly GCA_040218145.1 of Sandaracinaceae bacterium. Lineage (GTDB taxonomy): Bacteria > Myxococcota_A > Polyangia > Polyangiales > Sandaracinaceae > JAVJQK01. Next base: position 6,019 of record JAVJQK010000100.1, read on the forward strand.
GATGGCTCGCCCACTCCACGCACGTCTCGAGGTGCGCGCGCGCCTCGTCGTAGCCGGGCCGATCGCTCCCGTCGTTCACGAGCGCCCGCAGCCACTCGCTCTCGGGCAAGGTCAGCTCCGCGTGCAGCGAGGCCTGGTGCCCGTACATCTCGCCGATGCGCGCCGCCGCGATGACCGAGTGCCGCGGCGAGCCCAGCTCGTACACGGACTCCAGCTCGACCCGCGCGAGCAGCAGCCGCCGCCGCGTGCGCACCAGCCACGGGCTCATGGTCCGGCTCCACCAGCGGGCGTCGTCGTCGATGCGCCCGGCGCGCGGGGCGCGGGTGGCCAGGAAGCGCTCGACGTTCGCCTCCGCCCGAGAGAGCCGACCCTCCGCCACGGTGGCCCGCACCCACGCGACCGGCACCGCGCCGTCCTCGTCGAGCTCCGCCCGGGCGTGCTCCCAGCGCCGCTCCACCCGCCGCCACAGCTGGTGCGCGCGGCGCGTCCGGCCGAGCTCCGTGGCGACCCGCGCGCGCATCCCGTCAGCCACGATCGCGAGCCCGGGCGGCGGATCCGGCAGCAGGCCCTCGAAGCGGTCGAGCGCGAGCAGGGCGCGGCGCGGGCGGTCCCCCTCGAGGTGCATCTCCGCGAGATCGTAGGCGATGCGCATGGCGCGGCGCGGGCGCGCGTACAGGAAATGGGCCGTGAAGGCCTCGGCGTCCGCGTCCGCGCGCTCGGCGTCCCCGAGGGCCCGTCGCAGCTCGAAGGCGCGCGCCAGCGCCCGGTCGGTCCGCTCGCAGGGGCGCTGCGCGTCGAGCACGGCGGTGGCCGAGGCGAGGCAGGCCTCGGCGTACGACTCGTACGCGCTCGCCGCCGCGGCGTAGTCGGTCGTCGCGTCGAGGGCCTCCGCCCGCTCGAAGCTCTCCGCCAGCTCGCCCTGTTGGGCAGCGGCGTGAGCGGAGGTGAGGAGGATCAGCGAGAGGATGGACGCGCGCTTCATGGTGCCTCGGCGGGAAACGGGTGCGGTGCGCGCTCCGGCCACCGATGCGCGCATCGGTAGCGACGTCCCGCCGCGGCGAAGGTTTGGGTTTTTTCTTCGTCAGGAGGGCGGCACGACGCGGAGCCACACCTCTCGCTTGGCGCGGCACGCCTTGCAGCGGGCGCTGACCCGCCGCAGCACGCCCGAGCCCGCGCGCTCGGCGGCGTGGTCGATCAGGGCCAGCTCGCCCTCGCAGCGCGCGCACCCGAGGCCGAGCGCGGTCAGCTCCACGACCGCCGCGGTGCTCACCTCGAGGGGCCGCTCGGGCGCGCCGCCGGGGGAGAGCCCGGCCAGCTTCTCCCGCGCGTCGCCGATCTTGTCGAGCGCCCGCTCGGTCGCACGCCGCGACACCCGAGCGCGCCGCGCCCGCTTCTTCGTCTTCTTCTTCTTCGCCGCCACGTCTTCCTTCGCCCGTCGATCTTCAGCGCGATATCGGCCGGTCGCCATCGATCGTTCGCAAAGCCTACTGACAACAAGTCAACAAGTAAACACCGTCCCCCCCCGCAGTGTCTCTGGGCCGCGCTGGGCGCTCCGTGGGAGACTGGCACGCATGCGAGCGAACCGAGTCGAGGGCTGGGCGCTGATCGCGCTGCTCATGGCTGGCTGCGGCGATGGCGCGCCGCGCTGCGTCCCGAACGAGACGCGCGCGTGCCTCTGCCCGCCGGACGTCGACGGCGTGCAGGTCTGCGACGCGAGCGGCGAGGCCTACGGCGCGTGTGACTGCGGACCGTCGCCCATGGACGCCGGATCGACCGACGCCGCCGCCCCCACCGACGCTGGCGGCCCGCCCGACGCCGCCAGCGAAGCATGCCCGGCGGACCGCCCGTGGGAGTGTCTCCTCCAGAACATGATGGGCTTCGCGGCCGCGGCGGGGACCACCGGCGGGGCGGGCGCCACCGGGGAGCAGCTGATCACCGTGACCAACGCGGACGCCTCCGGCCCGGGCAGCCTGCCGCACGCGCTGCGCGAGGTCGCCAGCGACGCGCCGACGTGGATCCGCTTCGACCTCGGCGACGCGCCCGTGAACATCGACATGGGCGGCGCGATCGTGACCGTCCCACCCAACACCACGATCGACGGGCGCGGCGCCAACGTCACCCTCGACCGGGTCCGTCTGTCGCTCTCGACCAACAACGTGATCCACGGGCTGCGATTCGGCGCCTACACGGTGCAGGACTACGTGCTGATCACCGAGGGCGACGATCAGATCTGGATCGACCACTGCACCTTCCTCGGCCCCACCGAGGGCAACGACGCGGTGAACATCAGCACCGGCGCGCCCAGCGGCGAGGCGCCCGACGGCATCACGCTGAGCTGGTGCCACTTCGAGGGACAGGACGTGGACAAGGGCATGAACATCGGCTGGGACGACTCGCACGTCGCCGACCGCGCCACCACCGTCACGCTCGCCTACAACTACTACGCTGGCATCGTCTCCCGAGCGCCGCTCCTGCGACACGCCCGCGTGCACTCCTACAACAACCTCCACCGACAGTGGCGCGGGGTCACCGGCGCGGTCGGGCTCGGCACCGGCGCGCGCTACGTCTCCGAGCGCAACCTCTACGACTCCGACGGCACGGGCCTCGGCCCCGCCGCTGACCTCGCGCTCCGCAACGCGATCGGCGACGCGGAGTTCAGCTCCATCGAGGACGATCTCGAGGCGGGCTCGGTCCGTTGCCGCGTCGACGACGCCGCAGGCCCCGGCTTCGACACCGCCGCCGCCTATGCGGAGTACCCTCACGCTGCGCGCGTCGCCCCGGCTCCCGCCGACGACGCCCTCCGGGCCCGCCTCGAGGCGAACGTGGGCCAGCGCGCCGATCCGCGCTGGTGATGTGAGATGCTGTCCGCGCGATGACGCTCTCCCGAGACGAGCAGATCCTCCTCGCGGCGCTCGCCCGCCTGGTGATGATCGCCGACCGCGAGCTGTCCGAAGCCGAGGCGCGCCACGCGTCCGACCTCGCCCGGAAGCTCGAGCTCGCGCCCTCCGAGTGGGAGGCGATCTGGGACGAGGCGACCCGCACGCTCCCGAGCGCGCCCGCCACCCTCGCCGCGGCGGAGCAGCTCGAGCGCGTCGAGGCGCGCGAGGCGATCTACGAGCTCGTCTACCAGCTCGCCGAGGAGGCCACGATCGTCGACGACGAGTGGGACCTGCTCGAGGCGCTCGACGAGCGCTGGCGATGAGCGCTCAGCGGCGGGTGGAGGTCGGGTACCAGCGGAGGTCGACCACGAAGGCGTCGCGCAGCCGGGTGCGCCGCCCTGCGCGCTGAACGCGGCCGACGACCCACACCCGGTCCTGCTCGCCGCGGGCCCACTCGGGAGAGGGCGTGGCCAGGCGCGCGTCGACGTTGATGTCGCTGCGCTCCGTGCGGTAGCGGCAGTCCTGCGCGAACCGGAGGTCGCCCGTCTCCCAGTCGATCCCGATCACACGGCGGGAGCGGCGGCAGTTGTACGGGACTCGCCACGTGTCGTGATAGTCCATGCGGACCCGGTCCTCGCCCACGTCGGCTTCCCGGAGCTCCATGCGCACCCAGTCGCCGCGGCTCGGATCCGACGCGCCCGCCTGGACGACCGGCACGCGATCGTTGGTCCAGTGGATCAGGCCCACCGCGAGCCGCTCGGGCTCGGCGCCCAGGCTCTGGATCTTCGCCTCCAGGTGTCGCCCGGCCTGCTGGATGGGCGGGGTGACGGCGCCTCCGAAGTAGCCGCCGAACTGCGCGCGTCGCTGGATGCCGACCCAGAGGAGCCGCTCGCTCGCCTCGTCGCCCGGCGCGCGGCGATGACGGAGCGCCTCGGCCAGCTCGTAGAGCGCCTGGTAGGACCCGGCCTCCGCGGCGACGGAGGCGGCGGCGCGGATCAGGGGCGTCTCGGCGTCCGCCGCGATCAAGGCCGGGCGCTCACCCGGCGGCACGGTGGAGATCGCCGCGCGGAGCGCCTCGAGGTCCGTCCCGTGATCGCGGACGAGCGCAGTCACCTCGCTCTGCCGGCGCGCGTACGCGCTCCACGCCCGGCCGAACTCGGAGCCCCCGTCGACGATGGCCTGAAGGATCTCGCTGAGCCGCGGCTCACCAAGCCGGAAGTACGCGCGCCACGCGGCGGCGAGCAGAGACAGGGGCGCGCCCTGTACGGTGGTCTCCGCCGAGATCTCGTGATCGAGACCGAGGCTCACGCGCGCCGCGAAGGCCTGCGCGACGGAGAGGTCGCCGCTCTCCAGGCTCGCCTCCAGCGCGGCCCTGCGCGCGGCGGTGATCGCAGGGCTGGACTCGATCATCTGACCGATGCGCGCGCCGAGCGCTTGCCCCGCAGTCGCCTGCTTGGTGCCTGTCGACTTGACGACGTGTCGCGCGCTCGAGAGCGTCGAGCCGCGCCCGTGCGCGGCGCCCAGCGTCGCGCAGCCAGAGGTCAGCGCGGCGGCGATCAGCAGCGCGAGCGTCGTTCGATTCCACATGGGTCACTCCTTCGGGCGAGAGGCGGGCAACGCGGCGCCGCCTGGTTGTGCCCGAGGTACGTGGGGCGAGGCGCGCTCTCGCCCGCGTGGCGCGAACTGCGTGATCCCTGTCGCGAACGGCGTGACCCGAGCCGCCCGCGAATGACGAATGACGAGGATCGTCCCCGGATCTCGCCGCCCCGGTCGAGCCACATCGCTCAGCGGCGACAGAACAAGATCGTGCCGTGGTCCAGGCGCCCGCTGCCGCCGCCGGACACGACCTCGTAGCCGCGCGGAACCCTGATGGTGTACGCCCGCGAGGGCGTCGCGACGACACCGTTGGCGTCGATGTCGACGGTCTCCTGCCTTCCGAAGAAGCACTGCGTGTAGCCGCGCGGCGCTTGCGCGCTGGCGGGCTCGGCGCCGAAGAGATGTGCGCCCGCGATGACGCCGACGATGGCGATGCCTGCGGCCACGAACGCCGCGATCCAGCTCTGCTTCATGTGGGAACCTCCGTCGGCGCAGGGTCCCACGCGAGGTCGGTGCATGGCAAGTCTAGTTCAGTTGTCTCGGAAGGCTTGCGCGGCGAAGTCGAGGAAGGCGCGGAGCTTCGCGGAGAGGTGCTGGCGCGCGGGGTAGACGCCGTAGACCGAAGCCGGCTCGGCCGTCCACGGCTCGAGGCAGGGGACGAGGCCGCCGTCGGCGAGGGCGTCCGCCACGACGAAGCGCGGGGTGAGCGTCAGGCCCAAGCCGGCGAGCAGGGCGCCGCGCAGCGCGAGGCTGCTGTCGACGTCGAGCGGGCCATCGACCCGCACCGTCTCCTGGGCGGCGTCGGGCCCGTAGAACGTCCAGGCCGCGGCGTCATGGAGCCGCGTGTATCGCAAGCACGCGTGCGTGGATAGATCGGACGGCACGCGCGGCGCGCCGCGCGCGGAGAGGTAGGCGGGCGCGGCCACGAGCACGCGCGGGGCGTCGGCGAGGCGCCGCGCGATGAGGCTGGAGTCGGGGAGCGCGCGCGCCACCCGGATGGCCACGTCGACGCCCTCCTCGACGACGTCCACGAAGCGATCCGTGAGCGCCAGGTCCACCTTCACGTCGGGGTGCGCGCTGAGGAAGGTGGGCAACGCGGGCGCGAGCCGAGCGAGGCCGAACGACATCGGCGCCGTCACGCGCAGCGTCCCGCGAGGCGTCTCGCCCCCCTCGCGCAGCTCCCGCTCGAGCGCGTCGATCTCGTCGAGCAGCGCGGTGGCGCGCGCGTAGTAGGCGCTCCCCTCGGGCGTCAGCCCCAGGCTCCGGGTCGTCCGATGCAAGAGGCGCGTGTTCAGCGCGTCCTCGAGGGCCGCCACGTGCTTGCTGACGGCGGCGTTCGAGAGCCGCAGTCGCCGCGCCGCTCGCGCGAACGCGCCCTCGTCCACCACCGCTCGGAACACCCGCATGGAGGTCAGTCGGTCCATGGTTCATTGATTACCAAGCGTGAACGGTGCCGTCACGATCGAATGGATTATCCGTTCGCGGTGCACGGCCTACCTTCCGGTCATGCAGCCTTCACCCCTGGCGCTCTCCATCGGCTCACCGCGGGACCGCGCGTGGCTGACGCTGCGGACGGCGCTGGCGCCGATGGCGTGGGGCGCGACCTACTGGGTCTTCACCGAGACGCTGCCCACGAGCCACCCGCTCACGGTGGGCGCGCTCCGATCGGTGCCGGCGGGGCTCCTGCTGCTCGCCTTCGCCCGGCCGCGCCTCCCGCGGCGCGGTGCGTGGCTTCGCCTCGGCGTGCTCGGGCTGGCCAACATCGGCCTGTTCTCGGCGCTGCTCTTCGTCGCGGCCGCGCGCCTGCCCGGGGGGACCGCGGCCACGCTCATCTCGACCCAACCGCTCATCGCGACGCTGGTCGCCTGGCCCGCGCTCGGTCACCGCCCGTCGGTGGCCGCCCTGGGTTGCGCGCTCTTCGGCGTCGTCGGCGTGGCCTTGCTCACCAGCGGCGCCGACGCGACCGACACGCTCGGGGTCGTCGCCGCGCTCGGGGCCGCCCTGAGCATGGGGACCGGGACGGTGCTGGTGAAGCGCTGGCGTGGCCTCGCGCCGCCGCTGTCGCTCGCCGCCTGGCAGCTGATCCTCGGCGGCCTGGCCCTCGCCCCGGTGGCGTTCCTGCTCGAGGGCCCGCCCCCGCCGCCGACCGTCACCCACCTCGTCGGTCTCGCGCTGCTGGTGACGGTGGGCACCGCGCTGACGTTCGCGCTCTGGATCCGCGGCGTCGCCGTGCTCGGCCAGGACGCGGCGTTCCTCGGGCTGCTGAGCCCGCTCGTCGCGGCCGCGATCGGGGCGCTGCTGCTCGACCAATGGTTTTGCGGCGAGCAGCTCGTGGGCGTCGCCCTCGTGCTGCTCGCCGCGGTAGGAGGCGCCGCCCTCGGCCGCGCCCGCACAGCTGGAGGAGAATCATGAACGACCGAACCCCCGACCACCCGATCGACCCCCTCTTCGTCCGCCGCTGGTCGCCGCGCGCCTTCGAGCCGACGCCGATGCCCGAGGCCGATCTGCTGCGCGCGCTCGAGGCGGCCCGCTGGGCGCCGTCTGCGTACAACGTGCAGCCGTGGCGCTTCCTGTACGCGCTGCGCGGCGACGCCCACTGGGACGCCTGGCTCGATCTGCTCGTGCCCTTCAACCGCTCGTGGGCCGAGAACGCGTCGGCCCTGGTCTTCGTCGTGTCCGACTCGCTCCTGCGCTACGAGGGCGAGGAGACGCCGTCTCGCAGCCACAGCTTCGACACGGGCGCCGCCTGGGCGCAGCTCGCCTTGCAGGCCGCGAACCTCGGCTACCACGCGCACGGCATCGGCGGCCTCGACTACGAGCGCGCGCGCGAGGTGCTCGGCGTCCCGGACAGCTTCCACGTGGAGATGGCGGCCGCGATCGGGCGCCGCGCCTGCCCCGACACGCTCCCGGAGGGGCTCCGCGAGCGCGAGCACCCCAGCCCGCGTCGCCCCACGCACGAGAGCGCGTTCCGCGGAGCGTTCCCGCGATGACCCCCGAGGAGCTCGACGCCTACCTCGCGCGCGTCGGATACCAGGGCGAGCGAGCGCCGCGCGTCGCGGTCTTGAACGCGCTGATGGAGGCGCACGTCCGCGCGATCCCGTTCGAGAACCTCGACGTGCTGCTCGAGCGCGAGATCTCCCTCGCGCCGGACGCCGTGCTGGACAAGCTCGTGCGCCGCCGTCGCGGTGGCTACTGCTTCGAGCACAACGGCCTGTTCGCGCGCGTGCTCGGAGCGCTCGACTTCCGGGTCCGTCTCCTCGCCGCGCGAGCGCGCGTGGGTCGTGAGCGGCGCGAGACCCCGCCGCGCACGCATCTCTGCCTCGAGGTCCAGGCGGAGGGTCGGCCATGGCTGGTCGACGTCGGCCTCGGCGGCCTCTCGCTGACGGAGGCGATCCCGTTCGAGCGCGACACCGTGCACGCGACGCCGCACGAGCCGCGCCGCCTGCTGTGGGAGGGCGAGCGCTGGTTGCACCAGGCGTGGCTCGGCGATCACTGGGCCGACGTGTGCGAGTTGACGGGCGAGACCATGCCGTCGATCGACCAGGAGATCGCCAGCTGGTACGCGAGCACGCACCCGGACTCGGCCTTTCGCCGCGAGCCGATGGTCGCGCGCGCGCTCCCCGACGGCGGCCGCCTGACGCTCCGCGGAGACACGCTCACCCTGCGCCGCGGAGAGCATGTCGCGCGGACCCAGGTGGGCTCGGCCGACGCGCTCCTCGCCGTGCTCGACGAGCACTTCGGCCTGCGCCTCTCGCCGGGGACCGTGTTGCGGGGCTGCCGCGTTCCCCGAGTCGCCGGGCGCCCCCAAGGGCTCGGCTGAGCCCCGGGGCGCGCGGGCCGGTCCGATTCAGTTGAGGCGGAGCCGGTACATCGGCCGACCGCCGAGATCGGTCATGTAGAGCCAACCATCCTCATGAACCGAGCATGAAGCGTTGCAGCCGTGGTCGACCGGGTAGTCGGGGATCCGCCGCCAGCTGTTGCCCGCGACGTCGTACTGGAAGAACGTGCTCCCGCCGCAGCCGAGCGCGGCGTAGATGTGGCCGGAGTGGTCCGAGCACATCGCGTCGCTGAGGTTGGCCTCCGGGAGAGGGGCGACGCTGGAGTCGAGGGTCGAGGTGTCGATGTCCCAGCGATACAGAGGGGTGCTGAAGGCGCCGCCGAAGAAGATGCTGTTCGTCGTGGGGTCATAGACCACGCGCGTCTGAGTCGTGGCCGACACCCCGGTGGGGAAGTAGCTCAGGGTGTCCGCGACGGGATCGTACCGAACGAGCTGGTTGCTGCTGTTGTAGCTCCAGATCCGGCCGCTCCCGTCGGTCGCGTTCTGGGCGTCCGTACGGCTCCCCATCACATCCGAGCGCACCGTGCTCCACATGCTCGTGGCGATGTCCCAGCGCGAGATGCTCGGGTTCGTGATCCCCCAGATGGCTCCCCCGGAGTGGGCCGGGGCAGCGAAGCTGCCGAAGCTGGCCGGCGAGCTCGCGATGGAGCTCCACGTCTGGGTCGCGATCTGCCAGCGATGAATGCTGCTGCCGCCCGCCGCGTACATGTGGGTCTGGCCGAGCGGGACCCACGACTGCAGCCCACGCACGGGAGCGGTGCCGGGCATCAGCTCCCAGGTCGCCCCGGTCGTTCCGTCGAATCTCGTCGTCGCCCGGCACGTGCCCGACACGCAGGCCTGCCCGATTCCGCACGCGTTGCCGCACGCGCCGCAGTTGGCGGGGTCGTTGGCCGTGTTGGTGCAAGTGCCACCGCAGAGCGTCGAAGGCGCGGCGCAGGTCGGCGTGCAGGTGCCCGACGAGCAGTACTCCGCCATGCCACATGCGACACCGCAGCCACCGCAGTGCGCAGGGTCGTTGCTGGTGTTGGTGCAGGTGCCGCTGCAGTCGCTCAGCGGCGCGGGGCAGGTCGGGGAGCAGGTCCCCATCGCGCAATACTCGCTCGCGCCGCACGCCACGCCGCAGCCCCCGCAGTTCGAGGGGTCACTGGAGGTGTCCACGCACGCGCCGCCGCCGCAGTCCGTTCGCGGCGCGGCGCACAGGGCCGCGCAGCTCCCCATCGCGCAGTACTCACCCGCCGCGCACGCCACGCCGCAGCCGCCGCAGTGGGACGGATCGCTCACGGTGTCGACGCAGGCGCCGCCGCAGTCCGTCCGTGGAGGCGCGCAGAGCGGGGTGCAGCTGCCGGACGCGCAGTACTCGCCCGCGCCGCACGCGACGCCGCAGCCGCCACAGTTGGCCGGGTCACTCGAGGTGTCGACGCAGGCGCCGGCGCAGCCGGTTCGGGGAGAGGGGCACACCGCGGTGCAGCTGCCGGACGCGCAGTACTCGCCCATCGTGCACGCGACCCCACAGCCGCCACAGTTGGCCGGATCGCTCGCGGTATCCACGCAGGCGCCGCCGCCGCAGTCCGTTCGCGGAGCCGGGCAGAGCGCCGTGCAGCTGCCCGCCGAGCAGAACTCGCCGCTCGCGCACGCCATCGCGCAGCCCCCGCAGTTCGCCGGATCGTTCTGGCTGTCCACACACATGGTGCCGCAGATCGTCGTGCCGCCGACACAGCTGAGGCCGCAGGTGCCGCTCGAGCAGACCTCCTCGGCGCCGCAGGCCGCGTCGCAGGCGCCGCAGTGGGCGGGATCGGTTCGGACGTCGACGCAGCTCCCATCGCAGAGCGTCGAGCCCCCCGCGCAGGTGAGCCCGCAGGTTCCATCCGAGCACACCTCGCCTGGCGCGCAGGCCGTGTCGCAGCCGCCGCAATGGGCCGGGTCCGTGTCGGTGTCGACGCAGGCGTCGCCGCAGAGAGTCGTGCCGCCCGAGCAATCCAGACCGCAGCCGCCCACGGAGCACACGAGGCCCGCGGTGCACGCGCTGTCACATCCCCCGCAGTGCGCCGCGTCGGTGTCGGTATCCACACACTCGTCGCCGCAGAGAGTCGTGCCGCCCGTGCAGCTCAGCCCGCATGTCCCTCCCGAGCAGACCTCCCCGTCCGCGCAGGCGGCGTCGCACGCCCCGCAGTGGCTCGGGTCGAGATCGGTGTCGACGCAGGAGCCGCCGCACTCCGTGGTGCCAGGCCCGCAGAACACCGCGCAGCTGCCCGCGGAGCAGACCTCACCCTCGGCGCAGGTGGTGCCGCAGGCTCCGCAGTTCGCGGGATCGAGCCCGGTGTCGACGCACACCCCGTCGCAGCGCTCCTCGTCAGCGGCGCACGCGGCAGGACCCGAGTCCGACCCGTCGCCAGCGTCCACACCACCCTCGTCGGTGATGCGCGCGCCGCAGCTGGCCAGGAAGAGGCACGCCGCGGGAGCGAGCCAGAGGATGCATTGGTTGCGGTTCATCGGTTCTACTCCGTGGTTTCTGCGCGCTCGAGGACAGTGAAGATGACGCGGCGGTTCTGCGCTTCGTCGTCTTCGGAGCCGCCCGTGAACTCGGGGTTGGTGTCGCCGAACGCCTGCAACTCGAGGCGCTCGACGGCCACGCCCCCGCGGACGAGGAGGTCGCGAACACGCTCTCCGCGGCGCCGGCTCAGCTCGAGGTTGTACTCGGAGCTGCCGGTCGTGGAGGCGTGCGCCTCGATCCGGATCCGCGCGATCTCGGGGTGGGCGTTCAGCAGCGCGATCACCCTGCGAAGAACGCTGCGCGAGCTTCTGGTGGGCCGCACGCGATCGTTCGGGAAGAGGATCCGCTCCGAGAGACGCTGCAGCTCCTGCTCCGATTCGGGCGCCTCGTCCGGACAGCCGTCCTCATCCCGATAGTTGTTCGGGCTCTCGGCCTCGTTCGGGCACTGGTCCGCTCCGTCGAGGATCGAGTCCTGGTCGTTGTCCGGGTCGGGGCAGCCGTTGTCGTCTTCGAATCCGTCTCGGTCTTCGGCTTCGAGCGGGCACTCGTCCGACTCGTCGGGCACGCCATCTGCGTCGTTGTCCGGATCGGGACAGCCGTCGTCGTCCTCGAACCCATCAGCGTCCTCGGCCTCGTCCGGGCAGCCATCCGCGTCATCGTTCAAGCCGTCACCGTCGCGATCGGACGGCGGCGCCGGCGGCGGCGCTTCCTCTTCGACCGGCTCTTCCTCGACGGGCTCTTCGCCGAGGAACGCGAACGAGACACCCATCTGCAGGAACCCCGCGCTCGCGGCCCCCGGCAGATCGCTCAGCTCGAAGACGTGCTCGTACCGAACGAAGGGACCCGCGCGCAGCCACCAGAGCAGCTCGAGCTCGAAGCCCACTGCGACCTCGAGGGCAGGGAGCGGGGCGCCATCGGTGATGGAGGCGCCGCCGCCCGCCTGGATCCAGAGGTCACCCAGCTCCAGGTCGGGCAGGGGGTGGAGGCGCAGACCGAGCGTCGGGGTGTAGGCCGCGCCGTACCCATCGACCGTCGGCTGCGCGGGCGTAGACGGGAAGAAGAACGCCGAGAAGCGCGCCTCGACGCCCAGGTAGGGGATGAACCGGAGCTCGTAGCCCAGCGCGCCACCCCCGCCGAAGTCGTATTGCTGGGTCTGCGGCTCGGTGAGCATCAGCGCGCCAGCGCCTTCCACCCTCACCGTGTGCAGGCCCGGGCTGGCGCTCGCGGTGACGGGAAAGGCCGCCAGGGCCACGATGGCAACCAGAAACGGGGCAAGCGAAAGCCACACTGCGCGCCACCTCGTATCGGTTCTCATGGTCTGCTCCCCCTGAGAGGCCGCTGACCCCCCTGACTGGGACGACCGTCTCATATATATCGGAAAAATCCAATGTTTCTGGCCGCCAGAGGCGGGATATTCCACGCAGACGCGCGCGGCTGGGGCCCGTCCCGAGACGAGCGCAGACCCAACCGCGCGTCTGGCCTCACCGCCCTGCTCGAGCGACGTCGCCCCGCCACAGCGGCGCCCTGACCCCCGACAGAGCGCTGCGTCCGCCGAAGCCTGCGCGCGCTCCGGCGGACCTGGGTCTCAGCGGAGTCGACGGCGCACGAGCGCCAGGCCGAGCAAGCCGAGCAGACCGAACGCCCAGCCCGCGGACTGGCCGCTGGCGTCACTCGGGACCGTGACGCGACAGCTGCAGCCGCCGCCCGCCGCCATCGGGTCGGTCCCCGCGTCGGCGCCGCCGGTGCCCGCGTCCGCGCCGATCGCGCCGCTGTCCGTGTCCCCACAGACTCCGTCCTCGTCGACGCTCATGTCGCAGTCGTCGTCGATGCCGTCGCAGGTCGAGTCGTCCGCGGCCGGCGTCCCGGGCACGCACGCGTCTTCGGTCATGCCGTCGACGCAGGTGCTCGACACCATCGTCATGCAGGCGCCGACGCCGCACGTCGTGGCTTCGCCCACGAACGCCTCGTCGACCATGCCGTCGCAGTCGTCGTCCATGGCGTCGCAGGTCGTGTCCTCGCCCGCCGGCGTGCCGGGCATGCACGTGTCCATCTCGACGCCCTCCACGCAGGAGCTCGTCCCGGTCGCCGCGCAAGGGCCGAGGCCACACATCGTGTCGACGGAGGCGTAGTCCTCGTCCGCCATCCCATCGCAGTCGTCGTCGACGCCGTCGCACGTGGCGTCGTCCGGGGCCGGCGCTCCCGCGACGCAGGTGTCGTCCTCGACGCCGGCCATGCACGTGGTCATGCCCGCGCCTTCGCACGCGCCCACGCCACACGTGGTGGCGGTGCCCATGAACCCGTCGTCGGCCGTGCCGTTGCAGTCGTTGTCGACCCCGTCACACACCATGTCGGGCGCGCCGGGGAAGACCGTCGCGTCGAAGTCGTCGCAGTCCGCGGGCGCGTCCACGCCGTCGCCGTCGGCGTCGGGCCCGAGCAGCGCCCGGATCTCGTTCAGGAAGAACCTCTGCAGGTCCGCGCCGCCCGTGTCGAAGAGCATCCCGTTGATGATCGTGCGACCGCTCGCCGAGCGCACCGCGCCCGCGCCCGTTCCGAGCCTCGCGATCGAGGTGGCGCCTCCCGTCGGGGCGAGCGTCATCGTGTACGTGCCCCAGCCGGGGTTCATCAGCGTGATCGGGTTGGCCGTGAGCCCCGCGTCGAAGGGCGCCACGACGGTGAGCGTCGTGGCGTTCGTCTCGGTCGTGTAGGTGGCTTCGAACATCGCCGCGTTGGCCGCGTCCCGGTTCCACTCGGTGAAGATGGTGCGCCCCCCACCCATCACGTGCGCGTCGAAGTTGGGCGTCGTGTACGGACCGCTGCCTTGCACCGCCACGATCACCAGGTCGAACGTGGTGCCGGCGAGCGCCGTCTCACACGCCGTCAGGCTCGTGTCGTCGAGGTTCCGCGTCACCGTCGCCATCGGGCTCATCGCCGTGAAGTCCATGAGCGCGGCGTCCATCGCGTCCGTGCCCGAGTTGGAGTCTCTACAGTAGAGGACGTCCTGCGCGTCGGCGGTGATCGGCATCGACAGCCCCGTGAACGCGAACGCCACCATGAACGGACCAAGTAAGTTTCTCATCTCTCCGCACCTCCTGGTTCGGAGCCTATACCCTCCGGCGAATGGGGGTCAGTCGAACGTGCACACGATGCGCGCGATGAGCGGGCGGGTCTCGGTGCCGCTGACGGTGCCGACCGCGACGTAGAGCGCGCCCGGAGTCTGGAGCACGCTGCCGCTCGGGCCGTTCACGCGCGGGCCGTCGGGGCGGATGACGATCCGCGCGTGCTCGGTCGCGAGCTCCTCGCCGAAGTCGTCCATGCGCAGCTCGCCTTCGGTCGCGTGCCCCACGAGGAGCCGGCCGCCGAGCGCGCCGACGAAGAAGGGGCGGCTGTCACGCGCCGGGTGCACGAAGCGCTCGAGCAGCTCGAGCGAGTCGACATCGGTCACCTGAAGCACGAGCGCGTCCCCGTGGTGCACGACGACGAGGCGCTCCCCGATGCGCACCGGCAGCGCGAGCTGATCGCCGTCCTCGCCGAGCATGCGCTCCGGCCCCAGCGCGCCCGTCGCGTGGAGCGCGCTGACGTACGCGTTCCGAACCCCACGCGGCCCCTCCCGCGGATACGTGATGACGTGCGAGCGGCGATCCGGCCGCGCGATCGCGCCGTGACCCGAGCCATACCGCCCGAGCGGCACCCTCGCGGGCGGATGCGGGAGCACCCCCGAGGGCTCCACGTGCGCCATCACGAGCGTGTTGTCCTCGCGCATGTCGAACGCCATCCAGAAGAGCGAGCCCGCCGCCGCTCGCAGCACCGACGGATGCCGGAGCGGCACGATCGAGCGCGGCCCGTTCGGCGCTCCGTCGGCGTCGACCGGCTGCAGCACGCTCCCCTCGTCCCCCGCTAGCCCCCACGCCACGAAGAGCGCGCCGTCGAGCGACACCGGCTCCGCCCACGTGAACGAGTCGGTCGCGACCGTTCCGCTCGAGATCGGCGTCAGCGTGGCGTCGAGCCGATCGAACCGAACCCGCGTCGGCGAGCCGTCCCGCGACACGTGCACCACCCCCACGTCGCCGCCCGGCAGCGCGACCAGCCGCGGCGTCACGCTCGGCGCGCCCTCGATCAGCCGCGTCTCGGCGAGCCGCACTCCGGTACACCCCTCGACCCGCGCGTCCGGCGTCGCCGCGTCGACCCGGATTCCGGAGTCCCGGCGGGTCCCGGCGTCGACGTCGACGGCCTCCTCTCGTCCGTGCGAGAGGTAGCAGCCTGAGAGAAGGGCGGCCGCGAGGACGAAGCGAAGCATGAGCGCCACGGTAGCGGCGCGACCGCGCCTGGCCCACCTCATGATCACGCGACGGTCGCGGTTGGACGGTCCTCAGGCCCAGCGCTCGACCTCGTAGAAGTCACCATCGACCGGGTCGTCGAGGACCACGTCGAGCACCACCCCGCCGCTCAGGTCGGACCTCACGACGGAGAACCCGTCCGGCCACCGTTGAAGACAGCAGAGTAGGAAGCCGGGAGACATCGAACCGGCCAAGAAGTCCTGGTACCCCCCGAGGTCCGGTGAACGCTCGCTGAGCTGAGCGCCGCTCGCGTGATGGTTCGGTACTCAGAGCCGATCAAAGCCTTGAAGCGCCTCCGATAGCTCCCAGCGACGTCCACCCAGCGTATACGTGGACCGTTCCTCGACCACCGCGGCGAACGTGAGGTCCTCGAGCAACCAGAGTTGCCGAGCGCCGTCACTCCAGACTTTCCATGCGGGCTCCGGTCCCGTGGGCGTCGCGAGCGACGTACGTACGGGGCGTTGCTCCACTTTGAGGTCTCGCCCAGCGCTCGGCAGGGCCGCAAGGGTGTAAGCTCTGGCGAACAGCGGTCCGACAGATCTCCTGTTCGTGAGGGGTCTCGCGTACCAACTCCCACTAGGCGCGCTCCACACCAGGACGCTCGCCAAGGAGCCGTCGACACACAGCACGTGTTCCATCTCTTCGAGGGCATCGGCCAGCGCATCACGCTGGTCGAGCCGCACCGATGGAAGAGCGGGCCACAAGCGCCCGGATGCGACCGCGCCAGGGCCGATACGAATAACATCGACGCGGAGTTCGTCAGGAGTGGTTGGCTCGAGCGAGGGCGACCAACGCTCCCGCGCGAGTTGCAGCTGCCTTCGAGCCTCCAGGACCGAAACGCTCTCCACCGCACTCAACCGCTTGATAGCAGAGCGCACCGCCGTCGCGTCCCCGTCCTCGACCGCCCCCTCAAACAGTGCATCGTCCAGGGCGCCAAGAGAGCGACGCACGTCTAGCCGCCGTGCTTGCCGTTCCAGATGGCCTAGCTGGATGCCCAAGAACGCTCGGAGCCGGAGCAATCGGCGCCACCCGGCTGCGAGGCGTAGTTGCTGATCTGATCTGGGTCCCCCCGAGAGGGTTTGTCTTGTGATCGTTGAATGCTCGCGAAGGCATCCCACAACCGAAGCCAGGACGCCGTCACTCTCGTCTCGACTCGAGTTCTCAGGCGCCTTCATAGTGCGTCTGGTGTCGGCAGATAGGTTGTCATCGGCTTGCAAGCTCTATGTCGAGTCCCACTCGGATGACGATCCTCTGCCAGTAGTGTGTGTTCGCCCGGGATCCGAACTGATGCGCCCAAGCTCGTCCAGCTGGCCGCGCTCGTCGAGGTCGAAGCGATAGCGTTCGCCGTGCTCGTTCTCGGCCGCGAGGAGCTGGTCCTCGTGTCGTAGTGGAAGCGGATCGCCTGCGCGCCTCGAGGCGCTCGTGGAGGCGGTGGTAGCCGGCGTACGTGAAGGAGATGTCGCGCAGGCTGTCGACGGCGCGGGTGAGGTTCTGCTCCTTGTCGTAGGTGAAGGTGCTCACGCTATCGTGCGGCTAGTGATCCGTTGCCTGGACCGTTGTCGGGAAACGCTGTTCTGACTCGACCGTGGCAGGTACGAAGGCTACTCGAACACGTCCAGAACCCGCATCGGGTGTCCGGTGTCTGCGGTGACGGCTGGCAACCTGGGCTGCTTCTCCAGGGTAAAGACATAGCCGGCATCGATAATCTCGCCGGCCACCCGTCGCTGGAACCCCGCGACGGATACCGCGTAGATTCCACATGGCACAGGCGCGGCGAAGCCCTCACGGGCGTGTGCGTCCGACCATTCCATGAGCTGCGCAATGTCTGCGACCACGACTCCTTCCTCAACTCTAAGTGCGTATACCGCATTCGTGCAAACGATGTTCTCGAGCACGGCTGGTTCCGTGGAGACGCTCACGGAATAGGTGTCGGCGTCAATGGCTAGGATAGGTACCACCAACCCTGAGCGCAGAGCTTCGTCGCCGCAATCATCCGAGAGGTACTCCTGCAGAAGGTTTCTACCATCCCGCAAGGATGCACCGTAGGCAGCGCGAAACACCGTTGGATCGTACATGAAGAGTCCGTTCGCATCTGTTGTCACGTGCCCACGCCAGATCATCTCGAGCATCCTCCCCTCGTCGTCCGGCGCTCTCGCTGGAACCATTTCATGAGTTCATCGAGGGGCTGCGTCGGCGTGGCGTTCGTGGGTAGTACTTCTCCCGTTGCCGGTACCCGAAGATCTCCACGCTCGTGAGCCACACGATCAGACCAGCGCGCGAAGCGCGGAGTACCGACGCACCAGACCCTTCTCCTGGGACCCTGCAACGGCCGGATGTGCGGGCGCTGCGTGCGACGAGCGTCTCGTGCAGCCCGGCTCGTAGGGCGAGGGCGGCCTCGGCCCCGCCGGCCGTCGTGGCGCCGGCGGCGCGCTCTTCCTCGTACTCATCAGAACGCCAGGTTAGAGCGCGAGGCGTCAACGGCTCCACGGCACAGTTATCACCGGTCGCCAGACAGGGAGAGAGCGATGGGATCTCCGGACTGGTTGAGAAAGAGTACCGCATGGCGCGTCTTCAGCTGAATACCGTGATCATCGCGAAGATGACACACTGAGTCCGAGAGGGACGAACTCAGGTAGGTATCGGAAGCACTCACATCCAGAGTTCGGATGGGCGAGAGGTCGACCGGCCAATCACCGTCCTCGAACTCCAAATGAAAATACTCGACGCAGCCCTGAAATACTCCGACTTGAAGGTTCCCAGCCTTCGCAATGAAACGCCCACCGCTTGGGTTGCTGTAGCGCCACAGATCATGGGGCAAAGAATCCGGAAGAACGAACGCGGACCCCAGCTGTAGACTGTCAAATGCGCGCTCCTCAAGGAACCTGCGCACGCTCCGCCCGAGACTAGCCACCACAGCCACCTCGCCGATGAACTCGATCTCGTAGGCCGAGGATTCCAGCCATCGTCGCGACGAAATCATCCACCCGACGAATCGCCCGGGCGAGCATGCGGGTCTCCAGCGACTTGGCTGGAACGCCGAGCTGCCGCAATCAGGCTTGTCAGAGCCCCCGGGTTTGGGTCTCGATCGCAGCCCCGTGGATCTCGCTCACAGCCCCCTTGCCGAGAGGGTCGCGCTCGAAGTGGACCTCGGCCGCGTCGTTGCTCGCCTGGATGAGTGGAGCTTGCTCTCGCGCTCACATGAAGGGGAGGCTGGACCCGCCTTGTCGGTGACGACCCTCGAAGTACACCACTTCGTTCGCTCCGACCGGGCCCCGGAAGTGAGGCCGCTGCCGACTACCTATAGACCCGCTTGGGGCGGGTACGCCCGATGAGCCGGCAGCGACCGCGTTCCAGATCCCGATCCACCCATAGGGAAGGAGATCGTCTAGCCCCAAGATCAGTCGTTCAGCGAGATCCTCCATGCCCTCGGTGGCGAGTGCCATGAAGTTGCGACCGCTTACCGGCCCCGGACGCCACAGTCCGGCCGGTTCCAGCAGAGGTAAGATCGCTCTTGTGCCCGTCAGCTTCCCGACATCCTCGTCGGCCACGGCGATGAAAAGCCGCAGTGGAGGGGTCGTCCTTTCACTGTCTATGAGCCGCACAAAGGGCGAGGGCGGCGCAACGCGTGGTCGGCACTCACCACTGATGTAGGCATCCCGCAGCGCATCTGTCGCAACACGGGTCAATCCTTCGACGCCGCGCTTCGGCGCCCCCTTGAGTAGGAAAGCTGTTACTCGGCTCATGATCGTGGAGTTCCATACCAAACGTGTCCGCCCGGTCTGCCCGGAGGGTGGAAGTGTGAATAGTTGCCGCTTCGGGACCCCGATGCACGATTCAGATGCGCAACGTCATGAAGCGCCCTGCCTCCGGCTCTGCCCCTTCCCACACGGCGAGCTAGCGACCGCGCGTCGCGCGAAGCGACCGTGTAGATGCCGCCGTGCCCACCGTCCCTGATGATGCGTCGCAGCCGAGCGACCGCTTCCTGGGCAGAAAGGGGGCCCGACACGACGCGCAAGACACCATCGTCTCCGATGACGGCTTCGAAGAACTGTCCCCGGCGGTTGTCGCGAGCAGCCTGAGCACAGGTCTTGAGGCCCAGAGGATCCGCCCAGCTGAGCGGGTCTGCCGGGTAGGCGAAGAGGCTGATTGACCCGCTGAGTCCGAGCGGGTCTACCGAGACGAAGGCGCCAGTTGGGGGAGAATAGTATCGGTGCCGGTTGTATGACAGGCGGAGTTCTTCGTCCCAGCGCTGGCCGGGCCACCGGAACGGAAGTGCTAGCGCCGCAGTCGCAAGCGCCGCCTCCCCGTGCACGTCCAGGAAGCCGGACCAGACGCACTCACCGGCCTGGTCGAAGAGCTGCGTCGGCACATCGATCTGGTCCGTCAAGGCGCCATCGATTCGGTCACCATCCAGGCTTGCGACTAGGGCGAGACCGTCAGGCTCGAACAACCAGGCCCGCATGCCTATTTCGCTGTCGTAGTCAGCCAGAGGTTGATTTCCGTCCCACGTATACCTCGTTTGACTGCCATCGGTGCAACGCTCCGAACACACTCTGGCTAGTCTTCGGGCCATGACGTCGTACTCGAACGACACCTCCTTGCCGTCGGGGAGCAGGACGGAGTCGAGCATGCCGGCGCCGTTCCAGCGGTAGAGGGTGGTGTCGCCGAGGACGTCGGTCTTCTCGACGAGGTTGCCGTCTTCGTCGTGGCGGTAGGCGGTGCCGTCGGCCTCCTCGATGCGGCCGCCTTTGCCGTAGCGGCGGTCGGAGAGATCGGGGCTGCGGAAGATGTTGCCGACCGCGTCCATGGCGCGGTGCTGTTCTTCGCCCCACGGCATGCGGCCCCAGACGAGGCGGCCTCGGGCGTCGTGCTCGTAGTGGGCGTCGCCGTGCTGAGGGTCGAGGATGGCGCGGATCTGGTCATCGCCTTCCCAGACGTAGCGCTTGTCGTCGAGGACCTTCTCTCCCTGGTAGGTGACGGTGCGGCGCATGGGGCGGCCGACGACGTCGCGCTCCCAGCGTGAGGTGATGCCGTTGGGGAAGCTGCGGCTGAGCTCGAGGCCGAGAGGGTCGCGCTCGAAGTCGACGTGCCAGCGGTTGCCCTCGAGCTCGACGCGGGTGACGTCGCCCGCGAGGTTCCGGTGGATGTGGTGCATGTGGCCGTCGCTGGACTCGACGCGCACGCGGTGGCCGTCGGGGCCGTAGCCGCTCCGGACCCAGTGCTCGGTCCCGTCGGGCAGACGAGTGAGCTCGCGGACGACCTTGCCGAGAGGGTCGCGCTCGAAGTGGACCTCGGCCGTGTCGTTGCTCGCCTCGATGAGCGAGCCGTCGGCGCGGTAGCGGTAGCGCTCGAAGGTGCCGTCGGAGTGGGCGACGTCGGTGATGCGGCCGGCCGCGTCGTAGGTGAGCTGGTCGACGCGGCCGCTGGGCTTGTCGACCTGTGTGACGCGGCCGGCGGCGTCGCGGGTGTAGCGGCGGGTGAAGTCGTCGAAGCCGGTCTCGCTGCGGACGAGGCCGCGCTCGTCGAGGTCGAAGCGGTAGCGCTCGCCGTGCTCGTTCTCGACCGCGAGGAGCTGGTCCTCGGTGTCGTAGTGGAAGCGGATCGCGGTCCCCGCCTCGAGGCGCTCGTGGAGGCGGTGGTAGCCGGCGTAGGTGAAGGAGATGTCGCGCAGGCTGTCGACGGCGCGGGTGAGGTTCTGCTCCTTGTCGTAGGTGAAGGTTCGGACGACGCCGTGCGGCTCCTCGACGCGCATGAGATTGCCGAGCGCGTCGTACTGGCGCCGCTCGACGCCGCCGCGCGGGTTGACGAGCTTGGCCACGCGGCCGAGGCGATCGTGCTCGAAGCGGACCTCGGCGCCGGTGGCGGTGATGACGCGCGCGACGTTGCCCGCGTAGTCGTAGGAGAGGGCGGTCTCGGCGCCGCCCGGGGTGCTGGCGCGGGCGAGCCGCTTGTCCTCGTACTCGTAGCGGGTCCAGTGGCCGAAGGGGTTCGCGCGGCCCTTGATGCGGCCGAAGTCGTCGTACTCCCAGCGCCACTCGCCGCCGTTGGGGTCGACGGCGAGGACGGGCGCGTCGAAGCGGGGGTGGGGCTCGAGGGTGGTCACCGCGCCGTCGGGGGCTTCGATGCGCGTGGTGTTGCCGCGGCGGTCGTAGGCCCAGCGGGTGGTGTGGCCGAGGGCGTCGGTCTCCGCCGTGCGCTGGAGGCTGCGCGGGTCGTACTCGTACTTCGTCACGCCGCCGTGGGCGTCGATGACCTCGGTGACGCAGTGGATCTCGTTCTGGCGGTAGGTGGTGACGGCGCCGAGCGAGTTGGTGACGCAGGTGGTGCCGCCCTGCTTGTCGTAGAGGATCTCGTGGTCGTAGATGCCGCCGTCGCCCCATGTGCGGATGCAGTAGGCGCCCTGACCGATGCCGTCGTAGCCGAAGTAGAAGCTGAGGCCTTCTCGATCGGTCTCGCGGGTGAGGAGGTGCGAGGTGTACTCGAACTCCCAGAAGGAGCCCGCGGCGTCGGTGACCCGGACGAGGTCGCCGCGCTCGTCGTAGCTGTAGCGGAGGTGCTCGAAGTGACCTTCGCCGCGCGAGACGGGGAGCTTGATCTTGGTGAGCCGGCCGTGGGCGTCGTTCTCGAAGAGGACGCGGCGGCCGCCCGAGTCGCGGAGCCAGCTCAGGCGCGCGTGCTCGTCGTAGTGCAGCTCGATGCGGTGGTCGTCGCGGGTCCGCATGCGCGTGAGTCGCGCGACCCCAGCATCGCCGCCGGGGAGCGGCTCGAAGTCGTGGCAGAGGCCGTCCGACGTCCAGACCTCCCAGGTGTTCTCGCCGCGGCACTTAAGGGTGAGGCGATCGATCGGGTAGTAGACCTCTTCGCCCGGCTCGATGCGGTGGTTCGGGAAGTCGAAGGTGTCGAACTCGACCTCGCGGCCGTCCTCGGTGAGGTAGACGACCTTGCCGCGCTCGCGCCAGACCTTCTGCTCGAGGCTGTGGCTCCAGCCGTGGCCGAGGGCGCCCGCGCGGTCGGCGAAGCCGGAGTTGTAGACGCGCTCGATCTTCAGAGGCAGCGGGCCAGGCAGCTCGACGTCGACGTGGTCGGTGAAGACGCGACCGGTCGCGACGTCGACGGGGTGGCCGGTGAGGAAGCAGATGGCGCGGCTCAGGAGGTTGCGCAGGCGCCCTGGGCCGACGACGCGCGAGAGCAGGTTGTTGAGCTGGTGGCTCATCCACTTCGTGCGGATGAAGGCGCCGAGCGCGGCCATCGCGTCGAGGGTGGGCGGGCCGCCGACGAGGACGGGGAGGCCCTTGGGCATCGCGAGGATGGTCGAGCTCGGGAGGCGCACCGGCTCGCTGCAGCTCATCACGAAGTCCCCGAACCGCGCGAAGTTGGAGCCCATCGCGTGCACGGTCAGGCTGCCGGTCACGACGATGCCGTCGTCGTCGGGCATGGCCGGGTTGTCGGGCCCCGAGGGCGTCTCCTTCGGGAGGACGAGGGGCATGACGCTCGGCATCGGCGCCCACGAGGTGCCGGGCGGGATGAGGATGTGCCCGAACCCCATCGCCTCGGTGCCGGTGTTCGTCGCCGGGAGGAAGTTGACGATGACCGCGCCGGTCGGAGGTGCGCCACACAGCTCGGAGATCACCGCGCTGATCACGGCGCCGACGGCGAACCCGAGCGGGTCCATGATCAGGCCCACGAAGGGGTTCGGGAGCGGCGTGGGGACGGGCGCGGGCATGGGCACCATCTCCCAGTGGATGTCGACGCCGATGACCCCGTCGGTGTTCTTGGAGGCGAGCATCAGAAGAGCGCCTCCGCCGCGGCGCGCGTGTCGCCCTGCTCGATGCGGTTGGCCTGGTGCTCGAGCGACTCGGCCTGCGCGCCCAGCCCGCGGGCTCGGAGCAGCGCAGCCAGCTCCCGCGCGGCCCGCGGGGCGCTCGAGGTCTTGGCCACGTCGGGGGCCGCGCCCTCGGCCAGCTCGATCGCCTGGCGCCAGCACTCGGTGGCCCGGTCTCCGAGCTGCGCCTCGGCAGCCATCTGTCCCGCGAGCCGCCAGCACTCGATGGCCAGCCCCGTCGCGTTGGCCTTCAGCGCGTGCTCGGCGCTCCGCGCGTACTGCCCCGCCGCGTCGGGGTGTCGGCCCGCGCGCGCGTCCATCAGCGCCAGGGCGAGACCGGCCTGGGCGCGCTCGAGGTGGAGCTCCAGCTCCTCGGCCTTCTGCGCGACGCCCGCGTACTGGCGATACGACTCGTCCTCCCGACCGAGGGCGAGCTCGTACCCCGCGAGCACCATCCACTGCAGCACCAGCTCGCGCTCTCCCTGCGCTTCGGCCGCGATGCGACACGCCTCGCGCTGGTGCTGAATGGCGAGCTCTCCGTTGCCGAGCTTCATCTGCACGGCCGCGGCGAGCATGTACTGCTGCATGCGCGCGCCCTGCGAGCCCGCGAGCGCGGGGCTCATGCCCGCGGCGGCCAGCTCGACGTCCACCTCGGCCTGCTGCTCCACCGTCGGCGTTCGGTCGCCCTTGCGAGGTGGAGGGATGATGCCGCGAGGCCAGGCCGCACCGGCGCGCGCGGGCCCGGGCAGCTCTGGGTCGACCGACGCCATCATGGCGTTCAGGTCCTGCACGAAGGCCGCGTCGTCCCGGACGCAGGCGTTCTGCATCGCCCGGGCCCCCAGCTCCTCGTGCAGGGCCGCGAGCGGCGCCTCCTGCATGTCCATCACGATCCAGCGCGCGGCGGCGAGCTCGGGCTGCATCACGAGCTCACGCAGCTCGGCTTCGAACAGCCCACCGTCTTCGATGAGCGCGGGCGCGAGCACGATGACGAGGCCTTCGAGCGGCGGCCGCACGCACTGCAGGACGAGGTTCACCCAGCCGCCGAACGCGGCGTGGGGATCGGGCGAGGCGGGCGCGCGCCCGGAGAGCGAGCCGAGCTCGATGCCCTCCTCGCTGAGCACCCTGCGCCGGCCCTCCCAGTGCTCGGCGAGCCGCTGGGCGCGCACCCGCCAGCCGCCGTCCGCCAGCCGCCACGCGTCCTCGAGCACGACGAACGGGCTCTGATTGTCGAGGCTCAGCTCGCCCGCCGCGAGCAGCTTCAGCGCGCTCTTGCGCAGCGCGGCGCCGCAGCGGACATGAAGCAGCTTCACCTCCGTCGCGCGCGCGAACCACGACACGTCCTCGTGCAGCGCCCGCAGGGGGCGTGCCATCGACTCCATCGCCTGTCCCCCTCAGTTGATCTTGACGAGCAGCCCCGTGATCTCGTTCATGGTCTGCGCGGACGAGGTGACGGTGGAGCCCGACGTGGTCACGCCGCTCGGACCGAGCTCGATCGACGACGACCCGGCGGAGAGCGTGATCTTCTCCGTCGTCATCTCGATCTTGCAGGCGCCGACCTCGAGCTCGATCTTCGTGTCGCCCGCGAGCTTGATCTTGCCGTCGTTCTTCATCAGGAGATGCGAGCTGCCGGTCTTGGCGTGCACCTCCTTCGCCGACTCGACGTAGGTCTTCTGGCTGCCCTGCGTGAACTTCTCGGTCTCGCCCTGCACCAGCGTGTAGTGCGCGCCGTCGACGGTGACGTTGTACTGCCCGGTGATGTGCTCGTTGCGGTTCGCGCCGTCGAGCACCTTCAGGTTGTCGAACTCCTTGACCTTCACCTCGCGGCCGCCGTCGAACGTCTCGAGGTCCTTGCCCGTCTGGACATGGATCTTGCGGTGTCCGTCCTGGACCGTGAGCAGCTCGTCGTCCTTCACCGTGCGGGCGCGCTGGCCCTCGATGACCCAGTCCTCGTTGCCGTGCACGATCTCCGAGCGGTAGTGCCCGACCTCCACCCACTCGTCGTGGTCGACGGTGTGGAAGCGATCGTTGTGCACGGTCATCCGTTGGTCGTTCCCGACCGTCTCGGTCTGGTCCACGTCGACCGTGTTGGACTGGTTGTTCTTCACGTGGGTCGAGTGATCGTGCTCGACCTCCTCGTTGTAGTCCTTCTCGGCGTGAACGTAGATGAACTCGTTGCCCGCCTCGTCCTCGAACCGCATCTCGTTGAAGCCATCGCTCCGCGGCGACGACTTCGTCCGTATCAGGCTCTGCGTCTTCTTCGCCGGAACCTCTGTTCCGTTCCTGTTGTCCCCGTTGTATACGCAACCCACGATCAATGGAGAGTCTGGATCTCCGTCCAGAAATGAGACGACTACCTCCATACCGACTCGCGGTATGAATGACGAGCCGAATCCCGCGCCAGACCATGAGTGCATGACTCGAATCCACGCGCTACATTTCGAGTGCTGCGCATCATCGTGATCGGTGTCCCAATGAAACCGTACTCTGCAGCGCCCATGCTCGTCAGTGTAGATCTCTTCATTTGGTGGCCCGACCACCCTGGCCGTCTGATGTCCGGAGACGATGGGTCGGGGCGCTCGCTTGGGAGGGCGGAACTGCCGTGACTTCGGCACCACGGTGAGCCGCGCCGAGTAGCTCCCGTGTCGGCCTCGTCTCCCGCCTTCCGCAGCACAGGCGACGACAAGGTATGGGCCGTCCAACGAACCGTCAGGACAACCTACTACCTCGATGATGTGTCCGGGGGTCAGCCCGACACAAAGGCTGCGGAGTTCCCATGAACGGTCGCGTAGCGCCAGCACTTCGAGGCCAATTCGTGCTTGGTGAGTGGCGTCATGGTCGGTGAAAGCGCCGTCCTTGTATCCCGTCATCGCGACGGCAGCAACGTGTTGCTGGTGCCTTCCGTACAACCCAGACGAATCGTCCGTATCGGCAGCGATAGATGCCCCGATCTGAACTCGCGGAGAGGTCCAATCGTATCCAATACAAGAAACCTCTGCGGTCCCAATCTCTCGGAAATGCCGTGCCGCGAACACCCCCTCTCCTGTCGGGGGCGGGGTTTGAGGGTTGCACCAACGCACTACTCCGTCTTCTGCACTTGCCCCGGCTTCGAGAGAACTGTTCGAGTCACACAAGACGAGTGTTTCGTACTCATCCTCGAAGCGAAAGTAGTAGAATATGCCCTCTTGCTCGAGCCGTCTTTGGATGAACGTCAGGTCCGATTCATCGAACTGGATCAGAAGCTCATGCGCTGCATAGGTGCGCGTAAGCTCGTTCGAAACGGACCGGTGGCGACTTCCTAGATGTTCTAGGTAGATCGACTCCACGAGAGCAGGGATGGTCGTATCGGTGAAGACGCGCGAACGAACCGTCTTCGAGAGTAGCCAAAGAGCCGGCACGATGTGCAACGACACCTGGCCCCCCTCCTGGTATAGATCGTCTCGGCTGGACGCGTGTCGAATGACGCCATGTATCATTCGACTCGTGGTTCCGCGCGAGATCAAGACGTGAGCCTCGGATCCCAGTAGCGCGTCGGGATCTGGTGGAGTCCCGTCGACGACGGTGGCTCTCAGGAAGCAGTCGAACGTCTCGCTGAGTGCCTCGTGAAACTCGAGAGCATCGACACTACAGTCCGAACTCGAGCCCTCGATGCTCAACTGAAAGTCAACGTCGACTCGAGAGGCGAGGTTGTCGAATGTATGATGATCACTCATCTGAGGTGCCTTCACAGCCGCGAGACCGGCCAGCCAAGGGTCGTCCTTGGACTTTAGTTCTGTGGGCATGGGTCGTTGCGGTAGTGGCCATCTCCGCTGGTGTCGGAGCCGGCACATCCGTCACCCCCCGTGTGGGAGTGTGGCTTGCTATCTGTTGGGCGTCTGCAGGCATGGGAGTTCTGGTCTCAGCACGTGGGAAGATCCGCACGCAGGTATACTGGAGAGCGTTCCTCTCGTTCTTACTGGTGCTTGGAACTGCAGGCTGGATCTACATCAGTGTTTCAGGGCCACTATCCAGATAGTCAGCGGACTCTCCACGCACCTAGGTTCGGTATCACACGCTGCGCGGCATCGAGTTCGTTGCATGCCCGAAGTAGCGTGGAGTACCTTTGCTGTGAGCCCACCAGAAATCCTTGCGCCCGTTCGATGTGCCTGCTGGCCTCTGCGGCGTTTGTGTGGTCCGCTCGGCGCCCATACCCGTTCGCGTGGTGATGGCGCTGAAGGCGTCGTGTTAGCTGGTGCGCTCTTTCCCTCAGTCTGGGTAGCGACAGTGCGCGGGCATTGTGTAGGACGACGTGACCGTCACTGACATGTGCCTCGACACGGTCCCAGGCATCCGGGATCCGTAGCGGCACTTCCGTGAAGTCGTAGGAATAGGCCAGCGAGCGGTAGCCCGAGACCACTCCCCCGGATGCACGAAGGAAGATCCATGCGGTGTGGACAAGAAAGTACTCACCCCTTCCTTCTGAAGCGATCGAGCAGCCGTGAAACTCGATCTCCGCTCCGGGGGAGAACATTCTCCTGTAGGACTCGTCATCGAACTCATGCCAGTTGTCGACCGTCTCATGGCCATCCCATAGCGAGCCCTCACCCAGTACAAGTCTTCCGGGAGCACCGTGGCTGTGAAAGTCCATGTACTCGAGACGGGATCCCTCATCGCGGAGTCGTCGAAGGGTCATGGACAGGTCAGCGCGGCTGTTGAGCCTAATGGCTTCGGCGGTGGGGTGTTGCGCGTTTGCGTGGCGTCGCGCTTCGTCAATGTACAGTGGTGCCCCCGGAACGTCGCCATAGACGCCGGCCCGGGCGGAGCCGAAGTGAATACGATGGGATGGCACGCTAGCAATCTAAGTTACTAGGAGGGGCGGGGGCTGGTCAAGGCGGCTGCGACTTGTGGTGGCAGCCGCAAGTCTGAACACAAACGCAAGTGTACGTCCTAGGGGTCGAGAATCGGGCGGTGAACGACGATGACATCGTCAAGGCGGGGCAGATTCGGCAACTCGCGCTCTCCCGGTACTGCACGAGGTACTCGCCTTCTGCAGGTTCCCCGCCGAGAGGCCGCCTCGGCAGGACGGATGGGCCGGACTTCGATGGCTGCGCTGCCATGACCCATGACGACATCGTTCGCGCGCCGGGATCGGTTGATTGCGCTCGCCGCGACGGCGGCAGGAGTCGCCGGATGCTCAGAGGTGGAGCGGCGGAAAGCAGAGCAGCCGAAGCCGGCCGTCGAGGAGACGACTGGTCCCCGCCTCCTCGGGACGAGCCGCCGCGGCCGTCGCTGCACCCGTGCCTCTCGCTGTTCGGCAAGCCTTGAAAGGTAAGCTGACGGGCTTCGTCGCCGGCAACCGAGCAGCGGTTCTACTTCGGGCGGAGTCGCTCCCGACACCGAACGCCGCAGAGGACGGATAGCCCGAGAATGAGCGGAATCGCAGGATCACTTCCGGCGAGCGGGCTCGCCGAACAGAGCATCGGCCGACTCGAACGCTCTTCGGTGGCTGGTTCCGCCTCTCGCTCGGGGCGCCGGCAGTAGACGCCTCTCGACCCGCTCTGGCATCGGCGCCGGAACCCTGCATATCTGAGCAGGTCGCAGTTCCCACCTGCTGCCCGGATCTGGCCCGGGGCTGTCAGAGAGGGTGGAGGCCGCGGCGGGGGGGCGTCGGGTCTGCCTTCGTAGCCTCGGCGGCTCTCCATTGGACAGTAGTGACACTCGGTCCATGAGCCTCGCGTCATGTTCTCGGGAGTGCACTCCGGGTCGAATGCCTGGCGCGGGATCGTCGGGTTCGCGCGTGCGGTCCCCGCGATGCTCAGGAGCAGCGCGGCCGCCAGGATGCATCGCCCGTTCGCGCGCCGCGCTTCAGTGTTCTTCCTTCTCCTGTCGCACATCTGGAAATGCTCCCCGGCTGTTCGATCGAGGAGGGCATCGTCGTCTCGGGGAAGTGGTTTCGCCCGACGCCGAGAAAACTTCACCCCCCACGGTGCGACCTGGCTCGGTGACAAGTTGTCGCAGGGGCTGGACACTCGGAATCGATGGGCCCCAAGAACCGTTCGACCTCCCGGATGAGGAAGGACGACGGTATGACCGCTCTGCTCACGCTCGATCCCGCCGCGCGCCGCTCGGTGCTCGCTCTGCTCGGTTGCATGGCCGGCGCGGACGGCGACGTCTCCGAGGAGGAGAGCGAAGCCCTCGCGGGCGCGGCGCTGGCCCTCGGGGTGACCGACGGCTCCATCCTCACGGTGCCCACGCTCGACGAGATCGACTTCGAGGGCATGGACCGGCAGGCGCGGCTGCTCGCCTACGCGGGCGCGGTCTGGATGATGCTCGCGGACGGGCTCACGCTCAGGCGCGAGTCGTCGCTGCTGAGCCACCTCGCGGAGCGGCTGCGGGTGGGGCCCGACATGGCGCGCTTCCTCGGCTCGTTCGCGCGCTGGGTGCGCACGGAGACGGAGCTCCCCTGGCACCGAGAGGCGGACCTGCTCTTCACGGAAGCGGCGCGTCGGCTCGCTCGGGTCGAGGCGCATCAGCGCGCGGCCTGAGGGTCCGGAAGACCCAGTCCCAGAGCGGGCTCGAGATGCCCCAGCGCGCCGCGCCCGCGTGCTCGTAGTGATGCGCGAGGTGGTGACGCTGGATCGCGCGCAGCAGGCGCGAGCGCGGCCGCCCGTGGTGCGCGATGTGGTGCACGGCCTCGTACGCGAGGTACGCGACCAGGAAGCCGGCCATCGCGCTCATCCACGCCGGGCCGAGCGTCCACTGGAAGACGCCGAGCATCAGCAGCGCGAGCGAGCCGATCTGCACGGGCGTGGCCGCCAGGCGCGAGGGCTCCTGCGGCGAGACGTGATGGTGGCCGTGCACGATGAAGGTCGTGACCTTGCCCGGGTCACCCTGGCTCGGGAAGTGGAAGAGCCAGCGATGCATGGCGTACTCCACGAGGGTCCAGCTCAGCGCGCCCAGCAGGAACACGGCCGGCGCCCAGGCGTGCGTCGGGGCGTGCTCCAGGAGCCAGCCTACGAACGGCGTGACCAGCAGGAACGGCAGGGCCGGGTGTCCGCCGAAGATCAGGTGCTCGGGCACGAAGTCTCGAAAGAGCCGCACCCGGGACGCTGCGCGCGGCCCCTTGCGCGGCGTCCACGAGCGCCGCGCCGCCTCGACGCACTCCTCGGTGAAGGGTCCCGTTCCGCTCACGCCAGAAGTATGGGGGCAGATCCGCCGGGCGCCGAGTCAGGGAGCTCTGCTGCGGCTCATGTGCCAGAGCGCCAGGATCTGGAACGCATGCGGCGCCTTGTCGCGGTTCTTCAGCCACCATCTGCGCGCAAGCTCGATCTCTCGAGCAGCGCGCCGCGCGATCTCAACCTTCGGAATGGTCGACCGCTCCCCGTAGCTGTCGCAGGAAGGTGTTCGCGTCGACGACCTCGCCCCGGTCGCATTCGGTCTCTCGCTCGCGAAGCGCCGCCACGTCGTCCTCGGAGAGATCGAAGACCTCCTCGGAGAACTCGCGGAGGGCGGCCCGCGCGAGGTCGAGGTCATCCTCGTCCAGGTCGTCCACCAGGGCGTGCAGGTGCTGGCGCGCGTTCACCTCACGAGTATAGCCCGTCGTCGGTCGACGACGAACGGGCCCGGCGCGCTGGGCTACGCTCCCACGATGCGTCGACGTGAGCTGCTCGAGCTCCTGGGCTCCGCCGCGCTGCTGGCTGGCTGCGGTGAGGAGGACGCGACGCCGCCGCGCGCTCCTGCGGTGGAAGAGGCGCCGCCGCCGCCGCCGGTCGAGCGCCGGAGCGAGCCTGTGCCCGAGACCCGCCCGGCGACGGACGCGGATTGGGCGCGGCTCGCCGAGCGCCTCGAGGGGGAGGTGGTCCGTCCGGATGCCGAGCGCTACGCGGTGGCGCGTAGGCTGTTCGACCCGCGCTTCGACTCGCTCGAGCCCCAGGGCGTCGCGTACTGCCGCTCGGAGTCGGACGTGCAGCGCTCCGTCGCGTTCGCGCGGGCGCACGCGCTCCCGTTCGCGGCCCGCTGCGGCGGCCACAGCTACGGCGGATACTCGAGCGGCGAGGGCTTGGTCTGCGACGTCGGGCCCATGTCCGCGGTGGCGCTCGACGGATCGGGCGCCATGGCGAGCGTCGGCGCGGGCGCGAAGCTCATCGACATCTACGCGCAGCTCGCCGCGCGCAGCCTGGTCATCCCCGGCGGGACCTGTCCGAGCGTCGGGATCTCGGGGCTGACGCTCGGCGGCGGGCAGGGCGTGTTCGGACGCAAGCTCGGGCTGACCTGCGACGCGGTGGACGCGATGCGGATCGTGACCGCGGACGGGGTGATCCACGCGTGCGACGCCGAGACGGACGCCGACCTGTTCTGGGCGAGCCGCGGCGGAGGCGGCGGGAACTTCGGGGTGGTCACGCAATTTCGTTTCCGAACCCACCATGTCCCCCGGATCACGCGCTTCGCGTTGCCGTGGCGCTGGGGCGCGGCGGCGGACGTCGTCGCGGGCTGGCAGGAGTGGGGACCGGACGCGCCTCGGGAGATCTGGTCCAAGTGCGAGCTCGGGAGCCGCGGCGCGGATCGCTCGGTCGCCATCCACGGGGTGTTCCCCGGGGACGCGTCATCGCTCGCCCCCCACCTCGACGCCCTCATCGCGCGGGTGGGCTCGGCGCCACGACGGCGACGCGTGGAGAGCGCGGCGCTCCTGGACACGATGCTCGTCCTCGGCGGCTGCGCGCGTCGCACGTACGAGGAGTGCCACATGCCGCCCGAGGGCACGCTGGGGCGGGGTATGAAGCGGACGCGCTCGCACGTGGTCCAGACGTCGCTCTCTCCGGGTGGCATCGAGACGCTGCTGGAGGGGCTCGATCGCTCGGGCCTCGCGGAGGGCTCGGGCCGCGTGGGGCTCGACGCGGTCGGGGGCGCGATCAACGCGGTCGACCCCGACGCGACGGCCTTCGTGCACCGGCGCGCGCGCTTCATCGCGCAGTACGCGACGTACTGGTCGCGGCGATCGAACGCGGCCGAGGCGAGCGAGCGCTGGCTGGATCAGCTCTACGCCGCGATGCAGCCGCACGCGGGCGGCGCCTACGGCAACTACATCGATCCGCGGCTGAGCGACTGGGAGCGCGCGTACTACGGGGCGAACCTGCCGAGGCTCCGCGCCATCAAGCGTCGCCACGACCCGGACGACTTCTTCCGGTTCGCGCAGAGCATCCGCGGCTGACGTTCGTCAGTCCACGACGAACTCGTCTTCGCCGGGCGGGGTGTAGACGACCTTGTAGAGGTCGGTGCGGCGGTCGAGCCAGTTCTGGACGGTGCCGGTGCGGCGGGCGCGGCGGAGGAGCTCGAGATCGACGTCCTGGAAGAGCACGGTCTCGACGTTGGGCTCCGCCTCGACCGCGACGCCGTCCCGCGCGAAGGGGATGTCGCTGGGCGTGAAGATGCCGCTCTGCGCGTAGTGGGTGTCGGCGTTCTCCACGAGGGGGAGGTTGCCGACGCAGCCCGCGTTGACGACGTAGACCTGGTTCTCGATCGCGCGCGCCTGGCAGCAGAGGCGGACGCGGAGGTGGCCGTGGCGGTCGTTGGTGTTGGAGGGGACGAAGAGGATCTTCGCGCCCTTCTTCACCGCGACGCGCGCGAGCTCGGGGAACTCGCTGTCGTAGCAGATGAGGATGGCGACCTTGCCGAAGTCGGTGTCGAAGATCTCCACCTTGTCGCCGCCGGCGATGCCCCACCACTTCGCCTCGTTCGGCGTGACGTGGATCTTCTTCTGCTTGCCGATCGAGCCGTCGCGGCCGAAGAGGTAGGCGATGTTGTAGAGGAGGCCGTCGTCCTCGAGCGCGAGCTGGCTGCCGCCGATGATGTTGATGTTGTAGTGGGTCGCCAGGCGGCCGAAGAGCTCGAGGTAGCGCGGGGTGAAGTCGGCGAGGCGGCGCGCGCCCTCGGCCGGCCGGCGCTCGTCGATGAGCGAGAGGAGCTGCACGGTGAACAGCTCCGGGAAGCAGAGGAAGTCGGCCTTGTAGTCGCTCGCCGTGTCGACGAAGAACTCGCACTGCCGCTCGAACTCCTCCCAGCTCTCGAGGAGGCGCATCTTGTATTGCACGAGTGAGAGGCGCACCGAGAGCACCGAGCGCCGCATCTTCTTGCGGCGAGACTTCGGCACGTAGTCGAGGTTCGGCCACTCGAGGCAGGTCGCCCAGCCGCCCGAGTCCTCGTCGTTGGGGAGGTAGTCCTCGATGAGCTGGCGCAGCTGGAAGCCGTTGGAGAGCTGCGTGGTCAGGACGGGGTCGTAGAGCTGCTTCGTGATGACCCTCTCGACGTACTCGTGCGCGCTCAGCTCGTCCCTGTGCTTCGCGTAGCCGGGGATGCGCCCGCCGACGATCATGCGCGCGCAGTTGAAGTCGCGCGCGATGCGCTTGCGCTCCTCGTACAGGCGCCGGGCCAGCTTCTGCCCGCGGTAGTCGGGGTCGACCATCATCTCGATGCCGTAGAGCGTGTCGCCCTCGGGGTCGTGGTTCTCGAGGTAGCCGTTGCCCGAGATCTCGAGGTAGTCGTGCCAGTCGGTGTAGTCGTCGTACTGGACGATGAGCGCGGAGCTGCTCGCCACCATCTCGCCGTCCACCTCGATGCAGACCTGCCCCTCGGGGAAGCGGGAGATCATGCTCTCCATTTGCGCGGGCAGCCACGGCTTGAGCGTGGGGAAGCACCGCGTCAGCAGGGCCTTCCACTCGTCGTAGTCCTCGAGCCGGAGCTGGCGGACACGGATGCGGGTCTCGAAATCGCTGAGGTCAATCTTCACGCGGCGCATCTTAGTCGCGGCGCGCCCGTTCGCACGAGAGGAACGTGAGCGGGCATTGATTCGGGGGATTGACTTCGGGCTGGCGATGCATCATCTATCCGGTGGAGCCTCTGTCATGACGCCCCGGACCATCACGACCGACCTCACGCGAGTCCTCCGCTTCGGCGGGCGGGCCTGCGGGCGGCGCGATCTGTCCGGCCCGTCGTACGCGCTCCTGTCGGTCTGGCCGGTATCGCGCTGACCGCGGCGGGAATCTCCGCGTAGAGCCGCCCGAGCTGCGCTCTACGTGCCCCCGCCGCGGATGGTCCGAACCGTCCGACGTCCGTCCGGGCGTCGATCTCCGCACGCGCCGATGAGCCGGCGCGCGGCGCGTGCACCCGTGTGTCTTTCGGAGGTCATCATGACCGGAACAATCGCCATTTCTCGCCAACGCAACCTCGGAATCATCGCTCATGTCGACGCGGGCAAGACCACGCTGACCGAGCGGATCCTCTTCCACGCCGGCCGCATCCATCGGATCGGCGGCGTCGACGAGGGCACCACCACCACGGACCACCGACCCGAAGAGCAGGCCAAGGGCATCACCATCACCGCCGCGGCGGTCTCGTGCGCCTGGGGCGATCACGCGCTGACGCTGATCGACACCCCCGGTCACGTGGACTTCACGATGGAGGTGGAGCGCTCGCTGCGCGTGCTCGACGGGGCCGTCGTGCTCCTCGACGCGGTGGCCGGCGTGGAGCCGCAGACCGAGACGGTGTGGCGACAGGCCGAGCGGCACGGGGTGCCTCGGATCGCGTTCGTGAACAAGCTCGACCGCGCCGGGGCCGACCTCGACCGCGCGGTGCGCTCGCTGCGAGACCGACTCGGGGTGCGCCCGCTCGTGCTCACGCTGCCCGACGGAGAGACCCTCTCGGCGATCCTCGACGTGGTGAGACGCGAGCGCGTGACCTTCGATGACGAGGGCCGCGTGGCGTCGCGCGTGCCGTGTGACGATCCCCGGATCGACGCGGCGCGCGAGGCGCTCGTGGAGGCGTGCGCGGAGCTCGACGAGGCGCTCCTGGAGAGCTTCGTCGAGAGCCGCGACGTCAGCGCCGAGGCGCTGCTGGCTGCGTTGCGGCGCGGGACCCTCGAGGGTCGCTGGCTGCCCGTGCTCGCGGGCTCGGCGTACCGGAACGTCGGCGTCCCGCTCCTGCTCGACGCGGTGGTCGCGCTGCTCCCCGATCCGTCGGAGGCGGCGCCTCTCGCGGAGGGCTGGGCACGCGCGGCCGACGCGCCGCTCGCCGGGCTCTGCTTCAAGGTCGACTTCGACACCTTCGGCGCGCTCGCCTTCGTGCGCGTGTACGCGGGCGTGCTGCGCCGCGGAGACGTCGTGGCCGTGCAGTCTCGGAAGCTCCGCGTCGGTCGCCTCGTTCGGCTCTTCGCCGCTGAGCGCGAAGACGTCGAGGAGGCGCCCGCGGGGAGCATCGTGGCGCTGGTCTCGGCCGATCTCTCGACCGGGGACACGCTGTCCGAGCCGTCCCATCCCATCTCGCTCGAGCCGGTCCGCGCACCCGACGCGGTGATGCGCGTGGCCATCGAGCCCAGGACCCGCAGTGATCGCGATCGTCTCCCGAAGGCGCTCGCGCGGCTGCGGGTCGCCGACCCCTCCCTCCGCGTGATCGCCGACCCCGACACGGGGCAGACGCTCCTCGGGGGCATGGGTCAGCTACACCTCGAGATCGCGGTCAGCCGGCTCTCCACCGAGCACGGCGTGACCGTCGACGTCGGCGCGCCCCGCGTCGCGTACCGCGAGACGGTCTCGTCCCGCGCGCGCGTCGATGAGGTGCTCCGGAAGCAGACCGGCGGCCCGGGTCTCTTCGCCCACGTGGTGATGGAGCTCGAGCCGGCGTCGCCCGGAGAAGGCTTCGTCTTCGAAGACCGGATCCGCGGCGGCGCGATCCCGCGCGAGTACGTCTCGGGCGTCCGGAAGGGCGTCGAGGCGGCGCTCGGGTCCGGTGTCCTCGGCCACCCCGTGGTCGACGTGCGGGTCCGTCTCCTCGACGGATCCACCCACCCCAACGACTCGAGTGAGCACGCCTTCGCGCTCTGCGCGGAGCAGGCCTTCCGCGCCGCGCTGCGGCAGGCGGGCCCGGTGCTCCTCGAGCCGCTCGTCCGTCTCGAGGTGCACGCACCCGAGGCGCACGTCGGCGACCTGATCGGGGACCTGTCCGCGCGCCGCGGCCGGATCCTCGGGATGGAGACCGAGCGCGATCTCGTCCGCGTGGAGGCGGAGGCGCCGCTCGCCGAGCTCTTCGGCTACGCGACCGACCTCGCCAGCCTCGCGCGCGGCCGGGGCACGCATCATCTCGAGCTCGCGCGCTATGCCCCGGCCCCCGAGGGTGTGCGCGTGCGCAGCTGAGACCGAAGGCGGCGCGCCCATCCGCGGGCGCGCCGCCTCCTTCCGTCGTCGCGCTTCGGCGGGCGTCTTGTGGCCTGAACGGTGGGACCTACGTCGCTCAGCAGCCACTCCCGATCCCTCTGCAGTAAGGCCAACATGCTCGAGACCGCGGCGGCGTACACGCGACAGGTCGATGGGGCCGCGGCCGGCCGCGAGCTCGGTGAAGCGCTCCGTCGCGAGCTCGGTGAAGACCTCCACGCGGTGGTGGTCTTCGCTTCCTCACGCTTCGACCACGAAGCGTTGCTCGCCGCGCTCCACGACGCGGCGTCACCGAAGATCCTCATCGGCGCCTCCTCCGCGGGCGAGTTCACGCAGAAGGAGCGCGGGGAGGGGACGGCGTGCGCGCTCGCCATCCGCTCCGACCACCTTCGGTTCTCGTCCGGTCTCGGGAGGCGTGTCAGCGAAGACCCGACCCGGGCCGCGCGGGAGGTGGTCGATGGCTTCGTCGGCGTGGACGCGCCCGAGTACCCGCACCGCGCGGCGCTGGTGATGACCGACGCGCTCGCCGGCCACAGCGACAACCTCGTGGAGCAGCTCACCGTCATGACGGGCGCGCGCTACGAGTTCGCCGGCGGAGGCGCGGGGGACGACGCGCAGTTCAAGCGCACGCACGTCTTCTGCGGGACCGAGGTGTGCACGGACGCGGTGGTCGCCCTCGAGATCCTCAGCGAGAAGCCGCTCGGGGTCGGCGTCGGCCACGGCTGGCGACCGGCGAGCCGGCCCTTTCGCGTCACCAAGGTCGAGGGCAAGCGCCTCGTGAGCCTCAACGGGCTCCCCGCGATCGAGGTCTTCGAGGAGCACGCGGCGAGCTCGGGGCAGGCGCTGGACCGGGCCGACCCGCTCCCGTTCTTCCTGCACAACATCCTCGGCGTGGAGACCGAGGAGGGGCACCGCCTCCGGGTGCCGCTCTCGGTCGGTGACGACGGAGCGGTCGCGTGCGCGGCGGAGATCCCCGAGGGCGCGCGGGTGCGGATCATGAGCGCGACCAACGACTCCGCGGTCGAAGCCGCGGGGAACGCCGCGCGCTCGGCGGTTCAGGCCCTCGGGGTCGAGAAGCCCGGCGCGGCTGTGTTCTTCGACTGCGTCGCCACCCGGCTTCGCATGGGGGACGTGTTCGGCTTCGAGCTGGACAGGGTGGCCGAGGCGCTCGGGGAGGCGCGCTTCGTCGGGTGCAACACCTACGGGCAGATCGCGCGCGGCGCCGGGCAGTTCGGCGGCTTCCACAACTGCACCGCAGTCGTGTTCGTCTTCCCGCGATGACCGAGGAGGACACGGCGCTCCTCGGTCTCATCGCCGCGCTCGGCGACCTGGAGCGGCGCGAGTCGGTATGCAGAGCGCTGTCCGCCCGGCTCGGCGCGCGCGAGCTCTATGTCTTCGTCGCGGACCACGAGCTGGACGGGCAGCTCGTCCCCGCGATGGGGTTCGCGGCCGTGGTGCCGGGCGGACCGGAGTGGCGGGCGCTGCTCGAGCGGGTCAGGACGCCCGGCCCGCACCGAGCGCGCGTGCGCACCCGCGAAGGCGACGAGGACGACGCGGTCGCCTATGGATACGACGGCTGGGCCATCGTGGCGGTCGGGCTCGACGCGCTGCCCGAGCTGATCTCCAAGATGGCGCCGATGATGAAGGCCATGGTGCAGGCCGAGCACCGCGTGCGGATCGCGGGCGCCGAGGTGGATCTCGCCCAGCAGAACGCGCGACGGTTCACCGCGCTCGCGCGCGCGCTCGAGGCGACCCGCGCGGACCTCGAGCAGACGCTCCGCGCTCATGAGCGCCAGGCACAGCAGCTCGACCTGGCGCGGGTGGAGGCCGAGGAGGCGACGCGGGTGAAGGACGACTTCCTCGCCATGCTCGGCCACGAGCTGCGCAACCCGCTCGCGCCCATCGTCACCGCGCTCGAGCTGCTCGACGTCGAGGGCGCCGAGTCGCGCGAGCTCAAGGTGATCGACCGGCAGGTGCGACACCTCCAGCGTCTGGTCGACGATCTCCTCGACGTGGCGCGCATCGCCCGCGGCGCGATCTCCATCGCCACCGAGAGGGTGGAGCTCCGCGAGGTCGCCGTCCGCGCGGTCGACATGGCGAGCCCGCTCCTCGAGGAGAAGCGACAGACGCTGGTGATGCGCATGCCCGAGCACGGGCTGCCGCTCGACGCGGACCCCGCGCGCTTCGCCCAGGTGATCGCCAACCTCCTCATCAACGCGGCGCGCTACTCGCCGGAGGGCGCGCAGGTCACGCTCCGCGCGGATCGTGAAGACGACCGCGTGCACCTGCGCGTCGAGGACGAGGGCGTCGGGCTCGAGCCAGACACGCTCGAGCGGATCTTCGACCGCTTCCGGCAGGAGAACATCGCGTTCGACCGATCCCATGGCGGGCTGGGGCTGGGTCTCGCGATCGCGCGGAGCCTGGTGGAGCTCCACCGCGGGCGGATCTGGGCCGAGTCCGATGGGCTTCAGCGAGGCGCGGTCTTTCACGTCGAGGTGCCCGCGCTCGAGGTGAGCGAGGCGGAGATGACGCCCCGCCCCGCGGACGCGCCCTCCGACGCGCCCCCGAACGTGCGGGTCCTGGTGGTGGACGACAACGAGGACGCGGCCACCATGCTCACCGTCCTGCTGCAGAAGCGGGGCTACGAGACGTGCACCGCGTTCGACGGGCCGGGCGCGCTCGGCGCCGTGAGGGCCTTCGAGCCCGACGTGGCCATCCTCGACATCGGCCTGCCCGTGATGGACGGCTACGAGCTCGCCGAGCACCTCCGCGAGCGGCTCGCCTCGCGACCGCCACGCTTCATCGCGCTCACCGGCTATGGCCAGGCCTCCGACCGACGTCGCACCGCGGAGGCGGGCTTCGAGGCCCACCTCGTCAAGCCCGTCGACATGCGGGCCCTGGAGGCGCTCTTGGCGGGCCGACACGGCGCGTCGGACGCATTGGCTCCGAGCGACGAAGCGCGCTGAATCTCGGGCCTTGACGAGGTGTTGCGAAGCTGTCAGCTCATGTTTCATGAAACGAACGCTCGTCCTCGGGGCGCTGCTCGCCCTGTCCGCGTGTGACGCGTCGCCGCTGACGTGCATGGAGGCCGACCTCGCGATCTCGGCCCGCTTCGAGGAGGCCCTCGCGCCGCACCGCGCGTGCGAGGTCGACGCCGACTGCGGGCTCTTCTCCCCGCGCGTCGAGTGCGCCGACTCGCAGTTCGCGTTCTGCCCCAGCTCGGCCCGGACCGACTCGCTCGAGGACGCGCAGCGCGACGTGCAGGCCCTGGGCGAGGCCGACTGCGTGCGCGTGTCCCCCGGCTGCGTGTCGTCCGCGATCTGCGCGCCCGCCACGGCCGAGTGCGTCGAGGGCGTCTGTCGGGCCGTCTCCAGCCCCTGACGCGCGCCTGGCCGGGCCGTGTAGAGTCGCCCTGCCATGCGTGACTTTCCCGAGGGCTTCCTCTTCGGCGCCGCGACCAGCAGCCACCAGGTCGAGGGCGGCAACGTGCACAACGACTGGTGGGACTGGGAGCAGGCCGGGAAGATCGAGGACGGCACCACCAGCGGCGACGCGGCGGGCTGGTGGGCGGGGAGGGCCGAGGAGGATCTCGCGAAGGCGGCGGAGCTCGGGCATCGCGCGCATCGGATGAGCCTCGAGTGGAGCCGGCTCGAGCCCGAGGTGGGGCGCTTCGACGGTGACGCGTTCGAGCGATACCGGGAGATCCTGCGCTTCGCCGCGAGCCGCCACATCACCATCCTCTGCACCCTCAACCACTTCACCCTGCCCCGGTGGATCGCGAAGATGGGCGGCTGGACACACCCCAACGTGCCCGCGCTCTTCGAGGGCTTCGCCACGCGCGCCGCGGACGCGCTCGGCCCGCACGTGGCGCTCTGGGCGACGCTCAACGAGCCGAGCGTGCTCGCCTACATGGGCTACGCGGGGACGCGCTGGCCGCCGGGGCGCGGGAGCATGCGGGCCTGCTTCACCGCGATGCGGCACATGCTCGACGCGCACGCGCTGGGCTACCGCGCGCTGCACCGCACCTTGCCCCAGCCGCGGGTGGGGATCGTGCTGAACATGCCGCGCTTCGCGCCCGCCGATCCCTCGCGCGCGCTCGATCGCTGGGCCGCCGCGGCGCAGGACTGGGCGTTCAACGGCGCGGCGCTGCACGCGCTGGCGGAGGGGCGCTACGCCTTCCCGCTCAAGGCGATCCCCGCGGCCGCGCCGCTGCTGCAACGCAGCTTCGACTGGGTCGGTCTCAACTTCTACGGCCGCTACGACGTGCGCTTCGACCCGAGCGCGGTCGGCGAGGCCTTCGGCCGCCACGTGCAGACGCCGACGGTGCGCACCGAGCACAACGACTGGGGACAGCCCGATCCCGGCGCCATGGTCGCCCAGCTCGAGCGATTGTCCGCGCTCGGCGTGCCGCTCTACGTGACCGAGAACGGCACCTGCGACGAGACCCAGCGGACCGACTACCTGCGCAGCCACCTCGAGGCCATCGCCGACGCCGTGCACGAGGGGCTCGACGTGCGCGGGTACTTCGCGTGGTCGCTCGTGGACAATTTCGAGTGGGCGGAGGGCTGGAGCACGCGCTTCGGCCACCTCGCGCTCGATCGCGAGACCCAGGCGCGGACCGAACGTGAGACGGCGAAGGCGTACGCCGAGGTCATCGCGAGGGGCGCCCGCGCGGATTGAGCCGTGGCGGAAGCTTCCGTCAGATCTGCGGAGAAAACGACCTTGCGTGGGGGAAAACCCCCGTCTGGTGACATGTTCAGCGCAGCACATCTGGCATAGGCTCGACGCGCGCCATGTCCCTTCGTGAGGTCATTCAGCTCCCGCACGCGCGGGTGGTGGTCGAGGCCCGAGACACCCACCTCTTCCTCCTGGAGGAGGGCGAGCTGCGCTCGGTCGACGAGGTCGACCGCTACACGCGCGCGGTAGACCGGGTGATCGCGAAGACGCGCCTGAAGAAGGGCGTCATCGACGCCCGGGGCGAGATCGGCGAGCCCAGCAAGGCGGTCCGCGAGGCGATGTGGGGGTGGATCCTCGCCCCGGACCGTGGCTTCAACCAGGTCGCGTTCGTGCTGCCGTCGGAGATGGCGGTCGCGCGGGTGAACATGACCGCGCTCGCGCAGCGCGCCTTCGTGCGGGCGTTCGAGAGCGACTTCGCGGCGCAGCGCTGGCTGGTCCGGCCCCGCATGAGCACGGGGAGCTTCCGGCCGCCGTCTTCCCGGCCGCCCCCGATGACCGCGCCGCCCACGCGCTCCGACAGCCCGGGGCTCTACTCGTCGAGCGACGTGTCCAGCGAGGACACGCGCCGCCGGCCGCCGCGCGCCAGCCGTGAGGTGTCGAGATCGGGAGAGCGGCCCGCGCTCGGCCCGGACGGCAAGCCGCGGCCGCCCTCGGCCAAGTCCAAGGGCGCCTGAGGCTCAGCCGGGCAAGACGCCGGGCTGCTGGGCCGCGAGCGCCCGCTTCGCGCCGACGTAGGACGTGACGTTCATCGGCAGCGTCACCAGCGTGACGAAGAAGCTGACGATGCCCCACCAGCCGAAGAAGCCGGTGACCAGGGTCTTCGTCCAGAACTCGCTGTCCACGCAGCGCGCGCAGAAGAGGCCCTCGGTGCGCGAGCCAAAGCGCATCACGAGCAGGCCGACGTTCTGGCCGAACGAGACGTGGGCGAGGGGCTCGTCGGCGCCGCAGCCCTGGCAGCAGCCAGGCGCGAAGCCGTCGTCGTAGTAGCCGTCGTCATGCGGCGTGAGGCCTTCGTTGCGGAAGCTGGACTGGATGGCGCCCTGGCGCTGCGGGTCGTAGTGCATGACCCGTCTCTATACGAGCCGGCCCGGACCGGCTTCCCCGACGCCGCTCTTTTCAGGATCTTTTAGAGCGCGGTCGTCAACGAACCTTGGTCTTCGCGCCCGCGAGCTTCAGCACCTTCCGGAAGTGCTCCTTCTCGACCGGCTGCACGCTGAAGCGGATCCCGCGCTTGATCACCATCATGCCCTCGAGGGCGTCGGCGTGCTCCTTGAGGACGTCTAGCCCGAGCACCTCGTCGAACTTCTCCACGAAGGAGAGGTCCACGAGGTGCCAGCGCGGCGCCTCCTCGGTGGCCTTCGGGTCGTGGTATTTGCTCTTCGGATCGAACTGCGTCGGGTCCGGATACGCCTCGGTCGCCACCTTCGCCACGCCGGCCACCCCCGGGGGCTTGGCGTTCGAGTGGTAGAAGAGCACGAGGTCGCCGACGGCCATGTCGTCGCGCATGGAGTTGCGCGCCTGGTAGTTCCGCACCCCGTCCCACTCCGCCTGGCCATCGCGCTCCAGGTCCTCGATGGAGTAGGCGTCCGGCTCGCTCTTCACCAGCCAGTAGCGCCGCTTCGCCACTACTCGGCCTCTTT
Organism: Sandaracinaceae bacterium; assembly: GCA_040218145.1. Lineage (GTDB taxonomy): Bacteria > Myxococcota_A > Polyangia > Polyangiales > Sandaracinaceae > JAVJQK01. Next base: position 48,531 of record JAVJQK010000100.1, read on the forward strand.
CGGGATCCCGAAGAGCTCCTCGATGCTCTGCTCGTGAAAGAGGCTGCCGCGCATGCCGACGACGCGCTCCTTCTCGCGGCCGCCCTTGAAGTAGAGCACCGTGGGGGTGCCCTTGACCTTCAGGCGCATCGCGGTGCGAGGCGCGTCCTGGCTGTTCAGCTCGCAGACCTTCACGCGCCCGTCGTACTCCGCGGCGAGCTGCATGATGATCGGCTCGAGCTTCTTGCAGGGCTGACAGTTCGGGCCCCAGACGTCGAGGATCACCGGCTCCTTGGACTGGAGCACCTCACGCTGGAAGTTGTCGTCGTCGATGTGGAGGGGCTGCTTCTTCGGCGTGATGCCGAGCAGCTTGGTGAAGAAACCCATGCCGCGGTTGATAGCGGGAGAGAGGCCCGTCGACCAGTGACCCGCGTAAGGGCCCCCGGGAACGCGCCCCACAATAGTGAAGCGCCCCGGGCCGAGACCCGGGGCGCTTTAGAACCTCGCCACAGCGTTTCTGACCGTTCGCCGCGGCCCTCGGCGCGCGACTCAGCGTCGCTCCTCCTCGGAATACTTCGAGTATTCCTCGTCGTCGCTCCTCGATTCGCACGCCGATGCCTCGCGGCGAATCGGTCATCTCCCCTGTGGCGAGGTTCTGGATGGATGGATGAATGAACGGAGCTTCGACTTCACCCCGCGCCGGGCCATTCCGACGCGGACGAGGACCTCATCGCAGTGACCCGACGGCGGTTGCGTCCTTGGACAAAAAAAAGAGACGATCAGCGCACGCCCGCGCTGAGCCGGACGCGCGGGAACCAGAGCGTGTGGTCGTCGCCGCGGGCCGCGTCCATCGCGCGGATGACGTCGGCGTAGGGGACGGCGGGGTCCGCGGTGAGGATGAGCGAGTCCTCCTCCGGGAAGCGCTGGTGCACCTGGCTGAGGCAAGCGCGCAGCGCCTCGAAGTCGTGGCCCTCCGTCGTGCGGGGCACCGTGACCACCGCGCGGGGCGTCGTCTCCGCGCACCCCGGCGCGAGGTGCGCGCCTTCGCCCGAGACGAACACGCCCTCTTCGGCCACGGTGACGGAGAGGTTGAGGCTCCGCGTCCGCCCGCCGCACCCGACGCAGGTGGCGGGGAGCTCCACGTCGACCTGGGCGACGGCGATGGCCGCGGTGGTGGTCGCGAGCAGGAAGAGCATCACGTTCACGACGATGTCGAGGAACGGCACGATGTTCAGCTCGCCGCCCTGCTCGGACGGATCGAGGTGTCTGGGTCGGGTGGCCCGGCGGATCTGGCGGCGCTGCCGCGGCGTGAGCGTCATGGCCCGACCGACACTGTCCGGGGCGCCGAGTTCCCGGGTATCCTCGCGCCCGTGGTGCGCACCCTCTCGGTTCTCGGCCTGCTCGTCTCGCTCGTCTCGCTCTGGGCCGCGCCCGCGATGGCGCAGGACGACGCGCTGGACGACATCCCCATCGCGAGCCAGCGCCCGACCTCGGGCGAGGCCTCGCTCCTCAGCGGCCGCACGCTGGGCGTGGGCGAGGTGATGGTCGCCGCGGCGGCGGGCTGGCCCTGGATCTGGGCCCAGGTCGAGCTGGCGCTCACCTCGAGCTTCAACCTCGGGATCCGCCCCGCGCTGATCTACGGCTCGCCCTTCATGGCGCTCGAGCCGGGGGTGGGCGGTGAGCTGGCGGTGCCGATGCGCATCCACCTCTACGGCGAGGGCGACCTGGACCTCGCGGCCTTCATCACTCCGGCCTTCGCCATCGGCGAGGCGGCGGCGACGGCGGGCGAGGGCGGTACCGTCCTGGCGGGGGACCTCGGCATCGGGAGCCGGCTCGAGCTGGGCGCGCGCCTCGGTTTCCGCGCCATGGAGGGGCTCACGCTCCTCGTCGGCGCGGGCGGGCACGTGGGCTTCGTCTACGCGGAGGCGGCGGGCGCGGCCGAGGTGATCGGCGCGGCCTTCCTGCAGGCGGGCATCGAGGGGCTGATCTCCCGCGACACCATGCTCTTCGCGCTGATCGACGGCGGGATCGGCTTCGCCCCGAGCCGGGGCGCGGGCTTCCCGCTCTTCCGGGAGAGCGTGCCGCCGCTGCTCCGGATCTCGCTCGGCGTCGCCTACCTGCTTTGACGAAGCGCCTCCGCTGCCCCACACCGCTGGCGTGCTGGTCGACGTCGTCATCCCCGCCCTCGACGAAGAAGAGGCGCTCCCGCACGTGCTCGCGGCCATCCCGTCCGGGCTGGTGCGGCGGGTGGTGGTCGCCGACAACGGGAGCCGGGACCGCACCGCGAGCCGCGCGCGCGAGGCGGGGGCCGAGGTGGTCTCCGAGCCGCGGCGGGGCTACGGCGCCGCCTGCCTGAAGGCGCTCGCCCACCTGCGCGCCGACCCGCCCGACGTGGTGGTCTTCCTCGACGGCGACCACAGCGATCACCCCGAGGAGCTGCCCTCGCTGCTCGCGCCGATCTCGGCTGGTCACGCCGACTTCGTGGTGGGCTCGCGCGCGCTGGGAGTGTCCGAGCGCGGGTCGCTCACCCCCCAGCAGCGGGTCGGCAACGCCATCGCGTGCGTCGCGCTCCGGCTCGTCTACGGCGCCCGCTACACCGACCTCGGACCCTTCCGGGCGATCCGCTGGGACGCCCTCGAGCGGCTGGGGATGGTGGACCGCGACTACGGCTGGACGGTGGAGATGCAGATCAAGGCCGCGCGCCGACGCGTCCCCCACGCCGAGGTGCCGGTCTCGTACCGGCGCCGCATCGGCGTCTCCAAGGTGAGCGGCACGCTGCGAGGGACCCTGGGCGCGTCTCGGAAGATCCTCTGGGTGCTGGCTCGCCATGCGCGTTGAGGTCGCCGTCTTCGCCCGGGCGCCCCGGCCGGGCGCCACGAAGACGCGGCTCATCCCGGCCCTCGGGGCGGCGGGCGCCGCGGCGCTCTACGGGGCGTTCCTCGAAGACACGCTGGCCAAGCTCGAGGGGCTGGACGCGCGGATCTGGGCCGCCTCGGCCGACGACGTCGAGGCGCTCTCCGCCCACGGCCTCCCGGTCTCGCTCCAGCCCGACGCCGACCTCGGCGCGCGCATGGAGGCCGCGATGCGGGTCGCGCGGGGCACGCACGACGCGGGGCTGGTGATCGGCACGGACGCGCCGACGCTGCCCGCGACCCGGCTGCGCGAAGCCATCGACGCGCTCACGCGGCACGACGTGGTGATCGGGCCCTCGGCCGACGGGGGCTACTACCTGATCGGGGCGCGCGAGCCGCTGCGCTTCGCCGAGGTGCGCTGGTCGACTCCCCACGCCCTGGCCGACACGCTCGCGTCGATCGGCGAGCGCCGCGTGCGGCTGCTCCGGCCTCACTACGACGTCGACACGCCCGAGGACCTCGCGCTCCTGCGGACCCACCTGCGGCTGAAACCGCGCGCCGCGCCGGCCACGGCCAGACATTTTGACCGGGTCGGCGGCGACGGTTAGCCTAGGGACGTCCGTCATCGGCCGCCGTGCGTCCGTGCCGGCGGGTTCGTGACCATGGCCGACGACCAGCTCTTCGCACGATTCGGCAAGACCTGTGAGCCGGGTGAGGTGCTCTTCCGAGAGGGAGAGCACGGAGAAGAGATGTACGTCCTGCAGGAGGGCGCCATCCGGATCACCAAAGCGGTGAAGGGTGAGGAGAAGACCCTCGCGCTCCTCGGGCCGGGTGAGTTCTTCGGAGAGATGGCCATCCTCAACGCCAAGCCGCGCACCGCCACCGCCGTCGTCGAGCAGCAGGCGAAGGTGCTCGTGCTCGGCGCGAAGGCGTTCGAGCGTATGGTGGTGAGCAACGCGGAGATCGCGGTGCGCCTCATCAAGCGGCTCGCGCGGCGCCTCGACTCGGCCAACGAGCTGATCGAGGTGCTCATGCACCGCGACCCGAAGGCGCGCGTGATCCTCGGGCTCAGCCGCGAGGCGCAGTTCCTCGGCCAGCCGCAGGACGACGGATCGGTCGTGGTGCCGCTCACCGAGGCGGAGCTCGCGGAGCAGGTCGGCCTCTCCGAGTCGGAGACGGTCGAGGTGCTCAAGCGCTTGAGGCGCCTCCAGATCGTCGATCCGGCGACCACCGACAGCATCGTCGTGCGCGACGTGTCTCGCCTCGACGAGTTCTACGAGTTCCTCGAGATGCGCGAAAAGTTCGGAGACGGCTGATGGAGCTTCGCGTACTCGGCTGTCACGGCGGCGAGACCCCCCGCCACAAGACCTCGAGCTTCCTGCTCGACCAGCGCGTCGCCATCGACGCGGGCGCGGTCACGAGCATGCTCGAGCTGCCCGAGCAGAAGAAGGTCGAGACGGTGCTGGTCAGTCATCCGCACCTCGACCACATCAAGGACCTCGCGACCCTCGCCGACAACCGTTGCCAGCAGGGCGGGCCCACGCTCACCGTCGCCGGCGTCCCGGCCACCATCGCGGTGCTCCGCCAGCACTTCTTCAACGACCTGCTCTGGCCGGACTTCTCCCGGATCCCGGCTGGTGATGGGCCGACCCTGCGGTTCGAGACGCTCCAGCCGGAGACGCCCACGCAGATCGGCGACGTCGAGGTGCGCGCGGTCATGGTCGACCACACCATCGACACCTCCGCCTTCATCATCCGCAACGCGAAGGGCTCGATCGCCTACAGCGGCGACACGGGGCCCACCGACCGCTTCTGGGAGGTCCTCGCCCAGACCGAGGACCTGCGCGCGCTCTTGATGGAGGTCTCGTTTCCCGACGAGCACCATCACCTGGCCAAGGTCTCGGGGCACCACACGCCCGAGACGCTCGCGGTCGATCTCTCGAAGCTCGACGGCAAGCACGGCCTGCCGGTGCTGCTCTATCACATCAAGCCGGTCTTCGAAGACGCGGTCGAGAAGCAGCTGACCAAGGTGCGCGGGCAGAACATGGAGATCTGTCGCCTCGGCGATCAGTTCCTCCTGTGAACTCACTGCTGTGAAATGACGCGCCGCGACCCCATGGTGCGTCGCATGCGAACGCTGATTCTCTTCACCGCCCTGTCCCTCTCCGCGTGCGGCGCGACCCAGAGCGGCTCGGGCGGGCTCCTGGCGGAGGGCGCCGAGGCGCCTGACTTCGTCGCGCAGGACCAGGACGGCGAGATCCGCCAGCTCCGCGCGCTCCGACGCGATCGGCCCGTGGTGCTGTTCTTCTATCCGCGGGACGGGACGCCGGGCTGCACGGCCGAGGCGTGCGCCTTCCGCGACGCGTGGGAGCGGTTGCAGGAGACGGGCGCGACCGTGGTCGGCGTGTCGACGGACGACGTGGCCGCGCATCGCCAGTTCGCCGAGGAGCATGGCTTGCCGTTCCCGCTCCTCGCGGATCCCGAGGGCGAGATCCTCGAGAAGTACGGCGTGCCCAGCCGCATGGGCATGGCGGCGCGGGTCACCTTCCTCATCGACGGTCAGGGACGCATCGCGCGCGTGTTTCCCGACGTCGACCCGGCGGTGCACGTCGACGAGGTCCTGGCCGCGATCGCTGCGCTCGAGTGAAGCGGTTGCGTCGGAGGGCTGACATTCGTGTCGGTCCACCCACGCCCCCATTCGCGGGGTGAGGCGCGTGAGTCGCGGGTTTCTTGCCCGATCGTGGCCTTTTCCCTCATGGCTAGGGGCGGGGCGCCTCGGCTCGGCTTTGGATCGGTCGTTGCAAACTCCACGAGGCGAGAGCGACGACGAGAGGGAGCCGGACCATGATGCACGCCAACGACAGCCGAGAAGACATCCTCACCCGCCGCGCGCGGCGACATGCCCGCAAGGGTGACTACCGAAAGGCCGCGCTCGCGCTGCGAGAGCGAGTGGCCCTGCGGGGCGACGCCGCCTCCTGGGTCGCGCTCGGAGACATGCTGCGCCGCGCGCGCCGCGTCCCCGAGGCGGTCAAGGCGCTGAAGCAGGGCATGTACCTGCACCGTCAGCGTGGCGCCGAGGGCCGGGTCCGCACCGTGGCCCGCATGCTGGTCGCGCTCGATCCCTGGCACTCCAGGGTCACCGACATGGTCGCCTAGGATCCGCTCGTCCAGTTCCCCCTCTCACGCAAGAACGCGGAGGCCCCGACCGGGTCCTCCGCGTTTCGCATTCCGTCCGGGTGATCAGCGCGACTCGCCCTGGATGACCCCCATCGCGTCGTGGTGCGCGCGCCGGATCACCGCGGCGGGCGGCGCCGCCATGGGCGCGGCCTCCTCGTCGCCCGCGTAGTCCTGGCTCGGGTAGTCGGCCGCGGCCGACTCGGGCGCCATCGAGGGGAGCGCCTGCCCCAGCACGCGCATGCCGCTCACCTGCTCGCGGACCGCCTCGTCCTGCGCCGCGTACTGCTGCGCCTCTCGCTCCGCGCGGTCGAGGATGGCGCGGGCCTGCACGATGTCGCCTTCGCGGGCCCGCTCGATGGCCTGGACCGTCTGCACCGCCGCGAGCATTCGCGCCGCGGCGCGCTCGACCTCTTCGTCCCGCCCGGACTCCATGTCGGCGTCGTCTCGGGTGGCGCGCGCGCCCAGGAACACCCGCCGCTCGAGCCTTCCTGCGTCGACCACTGCGTCGTCGAACGTGAGCACCGCGTCCATCAGCTCGACCACCGCGCCCGCGCGCCGTGGGTCGGCCTGGAGCCGGACGATCACGTCGCGCTGCTCGCCCTCGCTCACGTCGCCGAGCGACACGCGGACCGCGCCGCCGCCCGCCTGCATCGCCTGACCGACCACGCCCGCGATGCGCACGCCGGGTCCGGGTCGGAGCTCGAGGGTGAGGTTGCGCGCGAGCAGGCGCTCGAAGCGCAGGACCTCGTCGCGGAAGACGCCGGCCACCTGCTCGGACGCCTCGACGAAGTGGAAGCGGCCGCCGCTGCGCTGCGCGATGTGGCCGAGCAGGGTCTCGTCGTAGTCGAGGCCCAGGCCGAGCGCGGTGATCCGGATGCCGCGCTCGCCCGCCGCCTGCGCCAGCGGGAGGATCTGCGAGGCGTCGTTGGGCACGCCGTCGCTCAGGAGCACGAGCCGGTTGATGCCCTCGGGCTCGTAGTGCGAGACGAGCTCCTCGAGGCCCGACTGGAGGCCGCCGGCGAGATCCGTGGTGCCGCGCGCCTCCATGCGACCGATCTGGCGGCGGAGCTCCCCCACGTCCGCGCCATCGAGGCGCGTCGACGGCAGCAGGACCTCGGTCTCCGAGTGGAACGCGATGACCGAGAGCCGATCCTGCGGCCGCATGATGTCGAGCAGGTCGAGCGCGGCGGCGCGCGCGTCGGCGATGGGCGCGCCGTCCATCGAGCCCGAGGTGTCGACGACCAGGGCGAGGTTGATCGGCGGGCGCTGCACGTTCTCGAGCGCGCGGGTCTCGATGCGGATGCGCGAGATCACCTCCGCGCTCTCCCCCGCCATCACGAAGGCGTTTCCGAGGTCGCCGTGCAAGACCACCACCTCGGGGTCCTCGCCCTCGCCCGCGCCCTGCGCGCCGCCGCAGCCCATCGCCGCGAGCCCCAGCGCCACCGTCCAGCAAGCCAATCGAATCGTTCGCGTCGTCATCATCGAGCCTCCCGGTCAGGCCCAGACGAGCGATGCGCGATTTGGGTCTACGGCGGTCCCGCGACGGAACGACACGCGACGGAAAAGATACGGGGCGGCTCCCATCATGGGGCCGCCCCGCTGCTCGGAAACCGGGAGGAGGATCAGCTCGTGCGCTGCACCTCCAGGGCACGGGTCCGAGCATGGTGGGTACCACTCATAGAGCTATGGTTCACGTTTACAATCCCTCCTCCGGCAGTCGCCGGCGTCCCGGGGGCCTGGCCGTCCAACACGGGCCGGCCCTCCTGCGGACGTTCCTGGGTGGGAACGCCCCTCACCATGAGGAGCGCTCGCGTCATCGCGGCACGATTCCGGAAGGATTTCACACCATTGTGGGGAGAGGTTCCCATCGGCCACGGCTCGCGGGTCGACGGTATCGACCCAACGGCAAGATAACACGCGAAGCCCCGATAGCTTTCCAACCGCGCACATTTCGTACTCCCATTCGGGGCGAGCGCAGGGCGCCGCTTGGAGGAAAGCCCAACGATTCTCACCGATTGTTGTGAATCGTCGAGTCCGCGTGAGGGGACCCGTGGACGGATCGGGCGTGGTCGGCTGGGCGGGTTCGTGCGATGGTCGCGCCGATGAAGCGCCATGACGCCGACTCCGCCGAGGTCCGGATCTTCACCTACAAGGAGGGGCTGCTCTCCGCGGTGGCCCACGACCTCCAGCTCGAGGTGACGCGCTTCGAGATCCAGGTCGCCGACGACCGGTCGATCGTCGCCACCTTCGAGCCCGGCTCGATCCGGGTGCTCGACGCGATGATCGACGGACGCCTCTCTCCCGGCACCTTGAGCGCCAAGGACAAGGAGAAGATCCAGGGCAACATCGTCAAGGACGTGATCCCGGTGCGGAAGCACTCCGAGATCCGCTTCGAGTCGAGCGAGGTCCGCGAGGTCGGCGCCGGCTGGGAGATCCGCGGCAAGCTCACCCTCGCGGGCCGCACCCGCGACATCACGGTGCCCGTGCACCGCGACGACGGACACTGGGTCGGCGAGGTCTCCCTCCATCAGCCGGACTGGGGCATCAAGCCGTACTCGGCGATGCTCGGCGCGCTGAAGATCCAGCCCGGCGTCCGGGTCCGCGTGAGCGTCCCGGCCGACTGACCGTCTATACGTTGAAGCGGAAGTGCACGACGTCGCCGTCGCGGACTTCGTACGCCTTGCCTTCGATCGCGAGCTTGCCCGCGGAGCGCACGGCGGACTCGGCGCCGAGCGCGATGAGGTCGTCGCAGCTCATGACCTCGGCCTTGATGAAGCCGCGCTCGAAGTCGCTGTGGATCTTGCCGGCCGCCTGCGGGGCCTTGGTCCCGCGCTTGATGGTCCAGGCGTGCACCTCGGGGTCGCCCGCGGTGAAGAACGTGATCAGGTCCAGCATCTGGTAGCCGGTCCGGATCACGTTGTTGAGCCCCGGCTCCTCGAGGCCGACCGCGGCGAGGAAGTCGACGCGATCGTCGTCCGGGAGCTGCATGATCTCGGCCTCGATCTTGGCGCTGATCACCACGACCGGGACGCCCTCCTCCTCGGCGCGCTTCTTCACCGCGCCCACGAGCGGGTCGTCGTCCTGGCCGAGCTGGTCTTCCTTGACGTTGCACACGTAGAAGTGCGGCTTGTTCGTCAGGAGGAACATCTCGCGCACGATGCTCTTGGCGTCGTCGTCGAGCCCGCTCTGGTCGAAGCGGCTGGCCAGCTTGCCCTCGTTGAGGAGCGCGGCGAGCGGCTCGCAGACCTCGACCGCCTTCTTCTCGAGCGGGTTGGGGCCCTTCGACGCGCGGCGCGCCTTGTCGAGGCGCTTCTCCACCGTCTCGAGATCCTTGAGCACGAGCTCCGTCTCGATGGTCTCGATGTCCGACACGGGGTCGACCCGGTTGTCGACGTGGAGCACGTTGTCGTCTTCGAAGCAGCGCACGACGTGGGCCACCGCGTCCGCTTCGCGGATGTTGCTCAGGAAGGCGTTGCCCTTGCCCTCGCCCTTGGACGCCCCGCGCACGAGCCCGGCGATGTCGACGAAGTCGACCGTGGCCGGGACGACCTTGGCCGGCTTGAAGAGCTTCACGAGCGCGTCGAAGCGCGGATCCGGCACCGGGACGACGCCGACGTTCGGCTCGATGGTGCAGAAGGCGTAGTTCGCCGCCTCCGCCTGCTTCTCGGAGAGAGAGTTGAAGAGGGTCGACTTACCCACGTTGGGCAGACCCACGATGCCGACTGAGAGTCCCATGTCGTCCTCGGTGAAAGGGGACGCGTGATAGCGCAGCCCGCCACCAAGCGGCAACCAGACCGCGCTCGGGCGGGGGTTCTCGTCGGCTCGGGGAGCGCTATGGTGTGGCCATCGGCCTCGCCGATCCCCGGTGTGACATGTTTCCCTCGCGTGACACCGGCGGGTCACGGAGCCGTTGCCCGAGCGGTCCAGCCTCGCGGAGCTTTGATGTCCGAGCACATACTCATCGTCGACGACGAGCCCGACATCGTCGAGCTGATCGACTACAACCTGACGAGCGCGGGATACAGCGTCACCACCGCACGCGACGGCGCGTCGGCCATGGCGGAGGTCCGCCGACAGCGGCCGGATCTGATCCTGCTCGACCTCATGCTGCCCGACGTCTCCGGGACCGAGGTCTGCCGTCGGCTGCGGAAAGACCCCTCCATGGAGGGCGTGCCGATCATGATGATCACCGCGCGCGGCGACGAGATCGACCGTGTGGTGGGCTTCGAGCTGGGGGCGGACGATTACGTCACCAAGCCGTTCAGCCCGCGCGAGCTGGTGCTGCGGGTGCAGGCGGTGCTCCGACGCACTAAGCCGAAGGCCGCGACCAAGAGCGAGCGTCTCCAGATCGGGGTGCTCGAGATCGACGTGCCGAGGCACCGTGTCCTGGTCGAGGACGAAGAGATCAGCCTCACCGCGCTCGAGTTCAAGCTCCTGCTCGACCTCGCCAGCCGGCGCGGCCGGGTCCAGCCCCGTGACTCGCTGCTCGAGCGGGTCTGGGGCTACGCGCCCGGCATCGAGACCCGCACCGTCGACACCCACGTCAAGCGGCTCCGCGAGAAGCTGGCCGGCGCCCGCGACTACATCGAGACGGTCCGGGGCGTCGGGTACCGCATGCGCGACGAGTGACGTCGGCGTGATCGGGGGTACTCTCCCGCGGACGCCTCATGACCCGCAGCCTGCGCGCTCGACTGCTCGGCTCGATGTTCGTCGTCACCGCGCTCGTCGTCGGGTCGGCGCTCTTCATCGCCGACCCGCTGGTGCGCACGCGCGCGAAGGACGACGTGGTGCGAGCGCTGGACCTCGCGGCGGCGGACGCGCTCCGTGGCGGCGACCGCGACCCCGCGGCCCACGTCACCTGGATCGACGCGGAGGGCGAGATCGCCTCCCGGACCGGCGGGCCCGGCGGCGGCGTGGCCGACCTCGACCACGTGCGGCACGCGGGGCGCGATCTCCGCGAGCTGCGCGACGACGAGGGCCGACGCTGGCTGCAGCTGAGCCTCGCGCAGGATGACGGCCGCGTGCTCCGCGTGGCGCGGCGCTTCCCGGAGCGGAGCGCGGCGCGCACCACGATGTGGCAGGTGCTGCTCTTCGCCGGCTTCATCGCCCTGCTCGCGTCGGCGCTGCTCGCCGAGTACCTGACGCGCTCGCTCGCCCGGCCGCTCGCGGAGATGACCCGCGCGGCGGACGCGCTGAAGGGCGGCGACATGAGCGTGCGGGTGCGCTCGCGGCGGCACGACGAGCTGGGCGCGCTCGGCGCGGCGATCGATCAGATGGCCGATCAGCTCTCGGAGCGATACGAGGCCGTCCGTCGCGAGGAGGAGCGGCTGCGCACCATCCTCGACGCGATGATCGAGGGCGTCTTCGTCACCGACGCGAACGGGCGCATCGTGCTGACCAACGCGGCGCTCGCGCGGCTCGCGGGAGACGACCTCGAGGGGCGCACGGCGGTCGAGGCGATCCGGAGCGCGGAGCTGCACGGCGCGGTGCGGCGGGCGACCGCGGGCGAGGCGGGCGCGGTGGACTTCGAGATCGTCGCGGGCGGACAGCGCCGATCGATCGCGGCCCAGGTCGCGCCGCTCGAGGATCGCGAGGGCGTGGTGGCGGTGCTGCACGACGTGAGCCAGCTCAAGCGCGCGGACGCGGTGCGGCGTGACTTCGTCGCCAACGCGAGCCACGAGCTGCGCACGCCGCTGACCGCCATTCGAGGCTTCGCCGAGACCCTGCGCGATGGGGCGCTGTCGGACGAGCGCATGGCGAAGCGCTTCACGAGCAACATCGCCGACAACGCGAAGCGGCTGGAGAACCTGGTCGGTGATCTGATCGAGCTGAGCAAGGCCGAGTCGCCCGACAGCCGCGTGGACCTGATGGCGACGGACGTCGTCCAGGCCATCGCGAAGGTGCTGCGCGGATTCGAGACGCGCGCGAGCGACAAGGGGCAGCAGCTCGAGCTGACCGACGCGGGGGTCGTCCTGCGCGCCTGGGCCGACGCGCGGGCGCTCGACCAGGTGCTGCTCAACCTCGTCGACAACGCGATCAAGTACACGCCGGAAGGTGGCCGGATCACGGTCGGCGCGCGGCTCGACGAGGACAAGATCATCGTCGAGGTCAGCGATACGGGGCCCGGGATCTCGCGCGCCCACCTCGATCGGATCTTCGAGCGCTTCTACCGCGTGGACAAAGGGCGCGCCCGCGACCAGGGCGGCACGGGCTTGGGCCTGAGCATCGTCAAGCACCTCGTCTCGCGCATGGACGGGGACGTGACGGTCGAGAGCGAGGTCGGGGAGGGCACGACGTTCCGGGTGACCCTCCAGGCCGCGGCGTAGCAGGTCGCCGTCAGTGAACGCGCCGCGCGCCGTGCCGCACGTCTTCGCCCTCGACCATGTAGACGACCATCTCCGCGATGTTCGTCGCGAGATCGGCGATCCGCTCGAGGCACTTCGCGCTCGAGGTCAGGCCCATGCCGACGTCGGCCATCATCGGGTTCCGCTTCATGAAGGCGATGCTCCGCGCGAGCGCGCGGGCGTGCATCGCGTCGACGGCGTCGTCCATCACGAGCACGCGGTGGGCCCGCTCGGCGTTCCCGTCGACGAACGCGTCGAGCGCGAGGTCGAGCATCTCGGCTCCGCGTGAGCCCATCTCGTGGAGGATGGCCTTGATCCCGCGGACCTCCTCGGCGTCGGTGGCGAGGGTCCCGGCGCGCTCCGCCACGTTGACGGCTTCGTCCCCGATCGTCTCGAGGGACGCGACCACCTTGAGCGCGGTGACGAGCAGGCGCAGATCGCGCCCCACGGGGGAGCGCAGCGCGAGGATGCGCACCGCGAGCTCGTCGCACGCCAGCTCGTCCGCGTTGACCAGACGGTCGGCGTCGTCCACGGCGCGGGCCCGCTTCACGTCGCCGTCCTCGATCGCGCCGAGCGCCTCGGCGATGAGCCGCTCGCAGCGGCCGCCCATGGCGAGGAGCCGGTCCTTGAGCTCGCGGAGCTCGGCGTCGAAGTGGCGGTCTGTGTGGCGGAAGGGCGAGGTGGGCTCCGAGGCTGAACGGGATCGTGTCACAGCTGGCGTGGCCGCCAAACGAAGAAAGCCGCCGCCCCATCGGGACGGCGGCCTCCTCGGGGAAGGTGAGCTCAGTTCTCCGGGAACGCGGCCCAGCCCTCGGCCCAGTTGGTGCCGCCGTTCTCGAAGGCGCCCGCGTAGCTCGCGCTGGTGTCGCCGAAGGCAGGCGCCACCCCGCTCAGGGCCACCCCGGGGATGTAGTTCGGCGCCGTGATGCTGGTGTCGCCGAGCATGGGGTCGGTCTCGAAGTCGTTGTTGCGGGCGGGGTCGGTGAACGCCGCGGCCTCGTCGAAGCCCATGTCGTCGTCGTCCTCTCCGGTCTCGGCCGGGAAGTCGCCCACCTCGTAGAAGTAGCTGTTCTCGATCGAGAGGTTGGTGGGCCACTCGTCCGCGAGGTTCAGCTCCTCGGAGCGGAGGTCCGGCGGCGCGTTGAAGTTCACCGCGACGAGGTTGTCGATGTCCGCGCGGAAGCCCTCGCGGAGGACCGCGACGCGGCCTTCGCCGGCGCCGACGAGCGTGATGTTCGAGATGCTCGGGTTGGTGCGGGGCTCGGCGCTCTCGTCGGAGCCGAGGTTGTCGCACTCGATGGCGTTGTCGCCGATGCCGGGGAACTGGTGCACGACGATGAACTGCGCCTCGCCGCGCCAGCCCTCGTCACAGTCGAGGCCGTCGTCGGACGGGCCGCTGATGATGGCGTGGTCGAGGTTGGCGGTGCCGCCGAAGAACTCGATGCCGTCGTCCTTGCCGCGGTGCACCTGGACGTAGCTGAGGGTGGTGCCGCTGCCGCAGCCGGCGACGGTGAGACCGTTCAGCTCGTTGTCGGGGCTGAGCTCGGCGCCCGCGAACTCGATGCGCACGTACTGGAGCGTGCCGCAGCTCGAGCCGTCGTCGCCGCCGCCGTAGCGGCCGCGGTCGTCGCCGACCTCGATGCCCTCGACGCGGTCCTCGAAGAACCCGGGCGCGTCGCACTCGGGGGTGCCGGTGTCGCCGTCGTCGATGCAGGAGCCGTCGTTGGTGGTGGCCGAGCCGAGCAGGGCCACGCCCGCCCAGTCGCCGGTCACGCGCTCACCCACCGGCGCGCCGGAGGTGAAGACGATGGGCGCGGCCGCGGTGCCGACCGCGTTCAGCTGCGCGCCGCGGGTCACGATGAGCGCGGAGCCTCCATCCACGCCCGGCTCGCCGATGATCTCGGTGCCGGCGTCGATGGTCAGGACCGCGTCGTTGGTCACGTAGATGCGCCCGTTCAGCACGTACAGCGGGCAGCTCCACCGGGTGTCGGCGTCGATCTCGCCGCTGATGACGACGCCCTCTGCGTCGCACTCCGGGGGCGGGACGTCACCGTCGGTCGGCGTGGTCCCGGTGTCGGCGCCGGCGTCCTCCGTGACGACTTCTCCGTCGTCACAGCCGAACAGTAGCGCGCCGGTCAAGCCGCAAACCAAGCTCAGTCTCATCCATCGCATCATGGATCCTCGTTTCAGGGTGTCTGTAGAGGATCTCTTGGATCCTCTGCAAAATCAGTGGTTGTACTGGAGGCTGAGGCTTCCGCTCATTCCGGGATCTACACGGTTCTCCAGGAAGTCTCCCTGGTAGTAGTCCTGGGTCTGGAAGAGGAGGTTCTTGAGCTTCAGCCTCAGCATGAAGTGCTCCTCGAAACGCCAGCCGACGACGAGGTCGAGCTGGTGAAAGGGGGCACGCTCGATGTTTGGAAGGATCGAATCGTTCACACGGGTACCGACGTCGGTAATCCGTGGTCCGACGACGTTATAGACCAGAGATGCGGTCACGCCCGCGTCGGGCTCGTCGAATTGAAGTGACAGGTTGGCTACATACGGCGCCTGGCCGTAGAGCGGGCGGACCGCCTGCACGGCGCCCGAGATCTCGTCGGGAAGCTCGACGGTCGACCATATGAGCGCCAGGTTGGCTCCGACGCTGAAGTTTCCGAGTACGTCGTGCAAATGCCTGAGGTTGAAGCGGAGCTCGGCCTCGCCGCCGACGTTGTGAGCGAAGTTGGCGTTGACGTACTGAGCGTCGTAGTTTCCAGGGTTGAAGATCTGCAGCTCGATCGGCCGATCGAAGTACTTGTAGAACGCGCTCAGCGCGACGATCTCGCCCTCTCCGAAGAACCACTCCCAGCGGAGGTCCGCGTTCTGGATGGTGGTTCTCTCGAGGTCGGGGTTGCCCTGGATGTTCCGATCTCGCACGAAGTCGTAGTACTGGTACGGCGCGAGCTCGCGCACCTGCGGGCGCGCCACGGTCATGCCGTACGCGGCTCGGAGGAACATCCGGTCCATCACCTCCAGGCGGAGGGCCGCGCCCGGGAGCACGTCGATGTCCGTGCGGTCGGTCCGGTTCATCTCGGCGGCGGCGGGGTCGGCGTCCTCTTCGAACGGGCTCTGGGACTGCACGAGCTGCTCGAAGACCTCGAGCCGGGCGCCACCGGTGAACGAGAGCGCGTCGCCGAGCGGTGTCTCCAGCTGCGCGTAGCCCGCGTAGTAGAGCTGCTCGGAGTGGTAGCTGTCGTTCCCGCGCGTGAACTCGCGCAGCCGGGTGATCGTGCCGATCGACTGTTCGTCGAAGAGCGTCTCGACGGGCTGCTGGTACACGCTCTGGTCCATGTTCCGCGGCTCCTGCACCATCCGGATGCGTCGGATGACGAAGTCGCGCGTGGCGCCGCGAACCTGACCGCCGATGTCCGCCCACGCCTCGGTCCAGAGCGGGAACCTCAGGTCGAGCGTCCCGCCCAGGTCGTACTGCTCGAGGTTCGAGTAGAAGCGCTCCCCGGAGCCCGCCTTGTCGAGCCAACGAATGCTGCCGCCCTGCGGGCCGTACGTGACGGTGCGACGGTCGGGCTCCTCACGGCTGCCGTAGGAGCCATACGCGCTCCAGCGGAGCCGGAACCGACTGCCGAACATGTTGCGGTGATCGCCTCGCAGCTGATTGAACCACAGCTGCCGGGCGAGGTACTGCATCTGCCAGCGCTCGGTCTGCTCGCCTGCCCCCAGCTCGCCGTTGATCCCGACGAGGCGCTCGACCTCGTCGTCCAGGCTTCGGTTGTAGAGTGTCAGGAACGTGACCGAGTCGTCCTGGCTCATCTCGAGGCTGGCCGTCCCTAGCGCGCCGAGCCGCACCTCCTCGCGCCCGCGCTCTCCCTGGTAGTCGTTGAAGACCTCGAGGCTGTCGCCCTGGATCCGGGGCCGCGGACGCGCGAGCCCGATCTCGCGGACGGCCGAGTAGTCGTAGAAGGCCGTGACCAGGTAGCCGAAGCGCCGCGACCCGCCCATGTCCATCGAGTCGCCGAGGGTGGCCTCGAGCCCGAAGTTGGGGGAGGCCATCTGCCGCTCGAACTGCCAGACGTTGGCGAAGCGCTCCGCCGCCTCCTCCAGCTGCGCGCTGTTGGTGATCGGACCGGTGCGCGTCACGACGAGCTGGTCGTCGAGGCCTCGCGGGAAGGCGCGGGTGCCGTCGTCGTAGCCGAGCCAGTCGAGATCGCCGCCCTGGTACCCGAGCATCTGGCGGAAGGTGGAGATGGAGTTCCCACCCACGCCGGCCTGGAGCTGGAAGGTGAACTCGGTCGGGAAACGAACCGTGCGGATGTCGAGTACGCCGCCGGCGAAGTTGCCGGGGAGGTTCGGGAGGAAGGCCTTCGAGATGTGGAGGTTGTCGATGATGCTCGTCGGGAAGAGGTCCAGGTCGACGGCGGGGACGTCCGGGTCGGTCGAGGGGAGCTGGACGCCGTTGAGGAGCACGATGGTGTAGCGGCCGCCGAGGCCGCGGATGTTGAGGTTCGTGCCCTCGAGCGTCACGCCCACCACGTTGCGCGCCGCGCTGCCCGCGTCGCTCGCGCCGCTCTGGGACATCTGCTCGCTGCCCATGCCCTCGCCGATGCCGCTCGACGCGGCGCGCAGCTGGTCCTGGGCCGCCGCGCTCGAGGTGTCGGCGCGGTAGACGATCTCGACCTCTTCCGCGACCGCCTCGGCGTCGATGGGGTCGAGCGTGAGCGTCAGGTCGGTCCAGCGGCCGGAGCGCACGACCACGCGAGGCATGCGCGCGCCGTGGTAGAGGTCGGTGTAGCCGAGCACCGAGTAGCGGCCCTGGGGGACCACCAGCACGTAGCCGCCGGTGTCGCTGGTGATGGTGTTCTCCATCACGCTCGGGGAGCGGGCGATCACGATCGCGTCCGGGAGGCCCTCGCCGGTCTGGGAGTCGACGATGCGGCCGCGGATGCCGGTGTCGGCCGTGGGGGGGCCGTCGTCGATCACGGCTCGTGATTCCGCGTCTGCTTCAGCGTCCGCCTCCGCTCCCGCTTCCGCGTCCGCTTCCGCCTCCGCACCCGCGTCTGCTTCCGCCTCCGCCTCCGCACCCGGCTCCGCATCCGCTTCTGGCTGGGCGGGAGCAGGGGGCGCGGGGTCGGGGGGCGGCGCAGCGGGCTGTGCAATTGCCAGCGAGGTTGTCATTGTGACAACCCACCAGATACACGTCACCCGGCAGAGATCTGCAATCGTCGTTCTCATGCTGCCTCGGTGCCGCCTAGCGGAGTCGTTCCGTCATGACCGCGATGTGGGCGGCGCCGGCGGAGCGGGAGAGATCCATGACCTCGACCGCGCGCTCGAACGGCGCGCCGTCGTCGGCGTCGAAGTAGATCTTTCGCTCCTGGCGGGCGACGAGCATGCGGCGCAGGCGGACGGGGAAGGTGGCGTCCGGGAAGACCTCCCGGTTGATCTGGATCTGTCCGTTGCGGTTGACCGTGACGACGATCGGCGGGTTGGACTGCTCGATGGGCATCTGCTCGGCGTGCACCTGTGGAGGCAGGTACAGCCAGAAGAAGCGATGCATCGACGGCATCACGACCATGAAGATGATCAGGAGCACGAGCACGACGTCGACGAGCGGGGTGACGTTCATCTCGGGCCTGGCTCGGCCCTTCTTCTTGCCCTTCCCCCGGGTCTCGATCTCCATGCCCATGACGGGTCTCCTTCAGCTACTTGGACTGCGGCGCGTCGCCGCTCTCGTCCCCGTTGAAGTTCACGCGGAGCGACACGCCGGGGAAGCCGATCGTCGAGGCGGTCGCGAACAGCGCCCGCACCTCGCCGTACTCGGCGCCGCGGTCGCCGCGGAGGACCAGGCGCCAGCGCGGGTGACGGGCGTGGGCGCGCTCCAGGTGCGCCTCGAGCTCGCCGTCCGGCACGCGCTGCTCGTCGATGAAGAGGTGGCCGCGGTTGTCGATGCTGAGCATCACCACGTGGTCCTCCTCGGTGCTCCCCTCGGGATCGGGGGTCTGGACCTGCGGCACCTCGAGGTTCAGCCCCTCCTCCATCGCCGGGATGACGATCATGAAGATGATCAGCAGCACCAGCACCACGTCGACGAGCGGCGTGACGTTCATGTGCGGCTTGGGGCGGGACGCGCCGCCCTTTCGGCTGAGACCGGCCATGGCGAATCAGGCCGCGGAGGGGACGGCGCTGGCCGTCTCCGCTTCCTCCTCGAGCTCGACCTCGCCGGAGTGACTCGTGCTGACGACGCCCGCCTCGAGCTGATCGACCAGCTCGCTGCCCGCGTTGGCGAGCCCGGCCTCGTACTTGCCGACCCGGCCGCTCAGCCAGTTGAAGACGAGCACGGCCGGGATGGCGACGAGCAGGCCGTAGCCCGTGACGATGAGCGCCTCCGAGATCATCGGGCCGATGGTGCCCATGCCGCCGGAGGCCTCCTGACCGATCGCCTTGAAGGCGGCCAGGATGCCGAGGACGGTGCCGAGCAGGCCGATGAACGGGGCCGTCGACCCGGTCGAGGCGAGCACGCTCAGGCCCTTGTTGAGGCTGTCGCTGAGGTTCTCGCCCTTGCGCTCGAGCGCGCGCTGGGTGAACTCGGCCGCCTTGTGGGCGGAGTGCCCCGCGCCGCGTCGGTCGAGGAAGGTCGAGACGCCGATCGCGATGAACTGCGCGAGGTGGCTCTTGTCGTGCTTCTTCGAGATCGACAGCGCCGCCTCGTAGTCGCCGCGCTCGAGCTTGGCGCCCGCCTCGGCCGCGAACGCGCGCGAGCGCGCTCCGGACAGCGTCAGAAGGATGATGCGGTCGACGACCACATAGATGCAGAACAGGGCCTGGAGCGTGAGGACGACGACGACCCCTCGAACCAGGTTGTTCATGTTGGCCCACATGTGGAGAAGATCCATCTCCATGGCGCTACCTCGCTTGCTTGTTCAGAGAATGTCGGGGCGGAACGTGAATACGTACGAAAGGACATAAGGAACCGGGCGGCCCTCGAGGGTCGCCGGCTCGTAGATGCGCGTGTTGACGCAGGAGAGGATCGCGTCCTCGGGGATCAGCGCGTGGCCCTCTGCGATCGTGGCCCGCATGATCTGGCCGTCGGCGCCGATGACGACCCGGACCCGGATGCGGATGGTCTCCGCGGTCTGGCCTTCGAGGGTGTCGGGGCGCTCGGGGGCGCCGCAGCCTGAGATCATCTGCGGGGGCTGAACCGTGACGCGCTCCTGCTGAGGCGGGGGGCGCGGAGGCGTGGGCGGACCCGGCGGGGGCTCCGGCGGTGCCGGCGGCTCCGGCTCCTCGACCGGCCCGGTCCCGCCCTCGACGCCGCCCTCGACGCCATCGATCGGGCCGACCTCGCCGGCCGCCGCGAGGTCACCCTCGGCTTCGGTCGGGCGCGCGTCCGGGATGGAGCTGGGCGGGGCGTCGCTCGCGGAGGCCGCGGCGGGGGGAGGGCGGCGACGCTGCGGCTCGGGCTCGGGCTCCGGCTCGGGCTCGGGCTCCGGCTCTGGCGCGTCGTCGAGCGTCGCGAACTCGACGTCGACCTCCTGCTGCTGCTGGACGATCTGGTGCGCGGTCGCGACCGCACCCGCGATGCCCGCGGCGAGCACGCCGAAGAGGCCCGCGGCGATCAACAGCGAGGCGGTCCGCCGGCCGCGGCCCTCCTCTTTCTGCGCGGTCTTGTCGAAGTCGCTGAACATGCGCTGACGCCCGATGGGACATCGACCCATCGAACAGGCGCAGAGCTATTCCCCGTCTGTGAACGCTTTGTGTCAGCCGAGGGGCGGTCCTCGGTCATCGACCGTGGACCCCCCAGACTGGGAGCCCGTTTCGTCTGTGTCCCGTGAGTTACGTCGCACTCCGGGGGCCTGCCTCCGTCGTGGGCGGACCATTGCAGCGGTCCCCGCGCACGGTACCTTGAAGCCGGCCATGCCCCGACGCTTCTCCGCCCTGCTCGTGTTCCTCTCCGGTGCCGCCGTCGGCGTGGGCGCCGCGCACGTGGAGTGGGGCGGCGCGCGCGCAGAGGCGTCGGTCTCGACCCAGCTCGCGCCCGTGAGCGGCCAGAGCCCCGTCTCCCCCGAGCCCGTGTCACCCGAGCCTGTGTCCCTCGAGCCTGTGTCACCCGAGCACGTGCCCCCCGAAGAGGTCGCGCCCGTCGCGCCGCGCCCCGACGACGACTCGACGCGCCTCGAGCGCTCCTTCCGCAGCGCGGTGAGCGTCCGCGCGGGGCGGGCCTTCGGCGCGGGCGTGCTGGTCGCGGACGGGGCGGTCCTCACCGCCTACCACGTGGTCGAGGGCGAGCCCTCGGTGCGCGTCCGCTTCGACGACTCCGAGTGGATGGACGCGGCGGTCGTGGCCACCGACACGCCGACGGACCTCGCGGTCTTGCGCCTGGACGGGCCGAGCCCCCACTCCGCGCCGCCGTCGCGCAGCGCGACGGAGCTCCGCCTCGCCGAGGCCCTGTTGAGCGTGGGCAGCCCGCGTGAGCTGGGCTTCAGCGTGCAGCGCGGGATCGTCTCGCGGCTGGAGCGGCGCTTCGGCGACGCCCGCTACGTGCAAACCGACCTGCCCGCCAACCCCGGCAGCTCGGGCGGCCCCGTGTTCGACGAGGAGGGTCGGCTGATCGGGGTGATGTCCTTCGTCCTGCGTGACAGCGAGGGGATCGCCTTCGTCACCCCCATCGACGCCGCGGCCCCCGTGCTCGCGCGGGCCGACGTACACCTGACGGAATGAGCGACGGCGCGGGGGGCTCGCGCCCGCCCGCGCCGCGCACGCCCTGATCAGCGAGGGTTCGGCTGATCCGACCTCGAGGGCGTCCGCTGCTCGCGCCGGTCGGACGGAGCGGGCTCCGCGTCGTCGAACGTGCGGCGGTCCGAGCGCGTCCCACGCGTCCGGTCCTCCGACGCGCCCTGCTCCGAGGCGCTCTGCTCCGGGGCAGCCTGCCCGTCGTCCTGCGCGACGCCGAGCGAGCGGCGCGTCTGCGCGTCGAGGTCACCGGTCACGCGCAGGTCGTTCGCCCGCTGGTAGTCGCGGATGGCGCGCTCCGTGTTCGGCCCCATCACGCCATCGGCGGGGCCCGTCTCGTAGCCGGCCTGCGACAGCGCCTGCTGCGCGAGTCGGATCGAGGAGTCGGCGCGCTGAGAGCGGCTCGAGCTGCGGCTCGAGGCGTCCTCCCCGGTGACGCCGCGCACGCGCTGCACCTCACCGCTGGCGTCGATGCCCATCGCGCGCGAGGTCTCACGGTCGAGGGTGCCGGTGGCCTGGAGGTCCTGGCTCTGCTGGTACCGGCGCAGCGCCTCTCGGGTCATCGGTCCGTAGATTCCGTCGATCTCGCCCTCGTAGTAGCCCTCCTGCTGAAGGCGCTCCTGGACCTGGCGTCGCTGCGCCCGGTCGAGTGAGGCGAAACGTCGGTCACCGCGGCGGCTGCGCTCGGTCGCCTCGGCGCGGCGGCCGTCCTCCGGCGCCGGCTCCTGTGCGCGTCGATCCTGGCGCGCCTGCGTGTCGACGCCTCGCTCGGCGTGCTCGGGCTGGTGCTGCGCGGAGCGCTCACCGCGATGCGCCTCGGGAGCGTCGGGGTGGCTCTGCGCGAGCGCGACGCCCGATCCGAGGGTCAGGGCGAACGCCGCCGCGCATGCGATTCCATGCTTGGGCTGGGTCATGTGGGTCTTCCTTCCTGCCGCGTGGCGAGAGTCATCGCCGCGGCGCTTGGGGAGGGCCGTGATGTGTGCGGCCCTCGGGGACATTCACCGGCTGCAACCGACGTGCCCCGCGCCGCGCGGCCTGGAGGCGCACGCGGTGGACGACGGTGCGCGACGCAGGCCGCTACACGGCGACATTCCGTCCCGCGTCGGCCACCTCTTCTCGATGGAGAGCGGAAAGCTACGTGTACCGGCCCTCGCCGGGCGTCCGCGCCGTGGGTCTCGATCCGCGAAGCGTCAGCTTCGGGCGCGGGAGACGACGAAGCGGACCGCCTCGGGCAGGACGTCGCGGAGGCGCTCGGCCAGGATCTCGCGCGGGAGGGCGCGCCCGGGAGGCAAGGCGAGCACGGCCCGCGCGTCGAGCGTCCGGCTCGGATCGATGCGTGGGGAGTCCAGCCAGGTCTCTGCCATCTCGCGCGCCTGCTCGAGATCGGAGGTGGCGGCCGCGAGCAGACGGAGGCGCGCCCCGAGGCCTTGCAGGGCCATCCGATCGTCGATCGCGCGGACCGCGCCGCGGGGATCGCCGCGGACCAGCGCCTCGAACGCGACGAGCGGCGCCTCCTCGTGCGACGGCACGCGGGTGGCCACGACCTGCGAGCCCCTCCCGCGCGTGGCGTGGCCGCCGTCGAGCAGCTGCCCCGCCTGCGCCAGGCGCTCCAGCGCGGCCACCAGCGCTCCGTCGGCGCCTCTCTGACGCGCGCGCTCGATCAGACGCGCGGCGGCGCCGAAGCGCAGGGTCGCGACGCACGCGGCGGCGACGGCGACGCGGTCGTCGAGTCCGGCGGCGTCGCGGAGGCAGCTCTGGACGCGGAGGTCGAGGACCAGGGCGGCCGCCTCGTCGATGCAGCGGGCGCAGGTGGCGACGTGTCCCTCCGCCCGCGCGCGTCCGGCCCCGCGGAGGGTGCCGTCCACGAAGCCCGCCATCGCGTGGTCCTCCAGGCAGCCGTCCCCGCGCGGGGCCGACCGGCCGAGCGCGCGCTCGCCCACCGCGCGCCACGTCACGTCCACCGCGCTGCGCACGCGCGCGACGTCCGGGTCCTGCTCCGAGCGCAGCGCCAGGTCGACCCGCTCGGGGATGTCGGCCGCGTCGAGCAGCACGCGGTAGCAGCGCGAGCTCAGCTCGGGATCGTCCTCGGACGCGAGCCGCGACGCGATGCGCTCCAGGTTCGCGAGCACGGTGGCCGGGCTTCGGCCCAGGGTGGCCGCCATGTCGCCGCGCGAGAGGCCGCGCACACGCATGCGCACGAGCGACGCCACGTTGGGCGGGAGCTTCCCGAGGATCCCCTCGACCCGCAGCAGTGGCCCGCTGATCCCGAGGTCGTCCAGATAGAGGCCGTTCGGGGTCGTGGCCGCGGCCAGCGCGGTCCCGGGGTCGGACGCCGCGCCCTGTCGCGCAACCTGCCGGGCGAACAGGCCGAGGAAGCTCCGGAGCTGGCAGCCCCCCGACCACCTCCGGAGCGGCCCGTCGGGGCGTCGCAAGCTGCCCCACACGCGCTCCAGGAGCGGGTCCGGATCCTCCGCGTCGGGCGCGTCCAGGAGTCGGACGACGATGGCCCGGACGAAGGACCCGTGACGTCCGGCGAGCGCCGCCCACGCCTCCTCGTCCCCCTCGAGGCAGCCTTCCACCAGGGCCTCGTCGTCCGCGCTCTCCCAGGGACGTACCACGTGGAGATCTAGCGACCCCCGCGCGCCCGGGTCAACGAGCCGCCGGAAAGGCGCCGAAATTACCCGGGATTCGTTGACACCTGCGGGCCCCCCCGACATGATTCGGCCCGAGGGTCAGCCCCCCCTCGCTGCCCCATGGTCGACCGTATCGGCAACTGCAGGATCCTCGGTGAGATCGGCAGCGGTGGCATGGCCGTGGTCTACCGCGCCGTGCAAGAGCCGCTCGGCCGCGAGGTCGCGATCAAATCGCTGAAGCCGTCGATCGCGGTCGACAGCGGCTTCGCGAAGCGCTTCGAGCGCGAGGCCCACTTCATGGCCTCGCTGCAGCACGAGAACATCCTCCACGTCTACGACTTCATCAAAGACCGTGGGACGATGCACATCATCATGGAGTTCGTGCAGGGCATCGACCTGTACGACCTCCTCGAGATCACGCCGCGCCTGCCGGTCGACGTCGCATCGATCATCGCGCTCCAGGTCGCGCGCGCCCTCGACTACGCCCACTTCCGGGGCGTGATCCATCGCGACATCAAGCCCGCCAACATCATGATCAGCAAGCAGGGCGAGGTGAAGCTGATGGACTTCGGCATCGCTCGCGACGACAAGCTGAGCGATCTGACCGAGACGGGCACGGGGCTCGGGACGCCCAGCTACATGAGCCCCGAGCAGATCCTCGGCGACAAGCTCGACTTCCGGAGCGATGTGTTCTCGCTCGGCATCGTCCTCTACCAGATGGCGACCGGGCAGAAGCCCTTCGTCGAGGACGACGCGCGCACCGTGATGCAGAAGATCCGGCTCGACCGGTACGTCAGCCCGCGCAAGCTGAACCCGGACGTGCCGCGCGCGCTCGAGCGGATCATGGCGCGCTGCATGGAGAAGATGCCGGCCAACCGGTACCCGACCACGCAGGCGCTCATCGACGACCTGATGGACTTCCTCAGCGCGCGCGTGCCGATCAACCACAACGCGCGCGTCGTCATGTACCTGCGCGAGCTGGGCGTGGTGACCGAGGAGGAGGCCGACGAGATCCTCGCCGCCAGCACGCCCAACCGCAGCCGAAGGGCGGGCGGGGACACGGGCACGGTGCGGCTGATGTGGCTGGTCAACGCGCTGCTCTTCGCGGCCATCGTCGGGACGGGCGGCGCCATCCAGGCCACCACGGGCGATCTCTCCGAGGCCACGCCCCGGTTCACCACGCGGCCGCGCTCGAGCATCCTGCCGGAGGAGGCGGGCCACCTCTCGTTCGTGATCGAGCCCTGGGCCGAGGTGCACATCGCCTCCGAGCGCACGGGGGGGCAGTGGCAGCACCTGCTGACGACGCCTTCCGCGCGGCGGGTCGCGCTCGAGCCGGGGCGGTACTGGCTGAAGTTCCGCAACCCGTTCTTCGACGAGATCGTGCAGACGGTCCAGGTCAGCGCGAACGAGAGCCGGGTCATCGAGCTCGACATGGAGCAAGGCCTCGAGGACGGCGAAGCGCCGGGCGACCTCGAAGCCGACGACGCGCCCGAGGAGGGCTCGCCGTGAGGGCCGTCGCCGCCGCGCTCGTGCTCGCCGCCGCCGCCTTCTCCGCCGCCGAGGCGCGCGCGGAGCCGACGACCTTCGTGCACGTGGTGCGCCCGGGCGAGACGCTCGCCTCGATCGCCCAGCGCTACTACGGAGACCCGCGGCGCGAGAGCGTGCTCGTGGCGGAGAACGGGCTGACCACCCAGGGCGGCGCCGCCATCGTGGTCGGCCTGCGCCTCGTCATCCCCACGGTCTCCTATCACCGCGTGCAAGCGGGCGAGACCTGGGCCTCGATCGCGACGGCGCACTACGGCGACCCGCGCCGCGTCTCCGCGCTGATCGACGCGAACTCCCAGGTCTCGAGCGCCCAGCCCGACGAGGGCGCGGAGCTCCTCGTCCCCTATCCGCTCCGACACGTGGCGCGACAGAGCGACACCATGCAGCGCGTGGCGCAGCTCTACTACGACGACACGTCGATGGCGCAACAGCTCATGCGCTTCAACTCGATGCGCCGCCGCCGCCTGTCGCGCGGCCAGATCGTGCTCGTGCCGTTGCCGGATCTCCTCCTCTCCGACGAGGGCCGCGCGCTCATCGAGGACGACACGGGCGAGTCCGTCGAGGGGGGACAGCTCCGTGACATGCAGACGCTCATCAACGAGCAGCTGCCCGTGCTCCGCGAGCACGTGCGGCGCGGTCGCTTCACCGAGGCGGTCGGGCTGGGCAACCGGCTGCTCGGCGCGGGCGAGCTGACGGGCAACCAGGTCGTGACCATCCAGCGCGAGCTCGCCGTCTCCTACGTCGCGCTCGACCGGAGCGACCTCGCGGTCGAGGCCTTCGTCGCCGCGCTCGAGCGGCAGCCCGATCTCGAGCTCGACACGCGCCGCACGTCCCCGACCGTGCTCTCGGCCTTCCGGCTCGCCCACGAGGCGCTCCTCGAGCGGCGCGCGGGGGACGCCGGCTCCGAGGCGCCGGCCGACGCGGGCGTCGCGCCCGAGGAGTGATCCTCCTCGATCGTCACGAGAATTGACGGGCGCGCGCCACCGGGGCGGTTCATGCTTTCGCATGCGCGCGTCGGCGATGGCGGTGCTGCTGGTCGTGGCCGGCTGTGAGCCCGCGCCCCCGTCTCCGCCTCCGGATGCAGGGGTGGGCGACGCGGAGATCGACGCGAGCGCTCCCGACGCGGGGCGTGACGCGGGGCCCACTGGCTGCGACGTGGAGCGAGTCTCGCCATCCGTCGTCGAGGAGGACAGCGAGTGGCCTTGCGGCCGGTGGGTGCTCGACGGGCCCGTGACCGTGCGCCCCGGCGTGACGCTGACCCTCGAGCCCGGGACCACGCTGGTGGCCGCGGACGACGACGCCGAGGTGATCGTCGAGCGGGACGGACGGCTCATCGCGGAGGGCACGCCGACGCGCCCCATCGTCCTGCGCGGGGAGGAGGGCTGGGAGGGCGTGCACCTCCGCGGCGCGGCCCGCGTGAACGACGGCGCGTGCTTCGAGGACCCGCGGCCGGGCACCCCGGAGTGCGAGCTCCCCGGCTGGCGTGAGCGTCGGGACGAGCGCGGGGTCTACGGCGGAGACGACGACACGGCCGACTGCGGCGCGCTCCGCTACGTGCGCATCGTCGGCGCACCGCTGGTGCTCGCGGGCTGCGGCAGCGCGACGCTGGTCAGCCACGTGCAGGTCGACGCCGCCCCCGGAGACGCGGTGACGGTGATCGGCGGCACGGTGCCGCTCGGACACCTCCTCATCACGGGCGCGGCGCAGGACGGGCTCCACATCGAGCGCGGCTGGCGGGGCGACGCGCAGCTCGTGGCGATCGCGTCTCGCGACGGGCAAGGCGAGACCGCCGTATACGCCGCGAACCGCGAAGACGCGCCGACGGCGGAGCCGCGCACCGACTTCCGGCTCTGGAACCTCACCCTCCGCGGCGGCGGCGACGGGCGCGTGATGTGGGTGGGGCACGGCGCGCGGGCGGCGATCCGGAACGTCGTGGCGGCGCACTTCTCCGCGCCGCCCGCGTTCGCGCTGGACGAGACCGAGTGGCCGGAGGAGGTGGTGCTCGAGCACGCGGTCCTCTGGGACGTGGGCGCGGTGGAGGACGAGCACGAGGACGACGCCGAGCGCCTGCGGGATCCCGAGCGGCACATCCGGCTCGACCTCGACCCGCGCCTGGAGGGCTACCGCCCGCTCGCCGCGCTCCCCGAGGGCGCCGCGCCGCGCTTCGGGCCGTTCACGCCCGCCGACTTCGGCGACCGCCGCGCGACCTTCCTCGGCGCGATCGTGCCCGGCGGCGAAGACTGGACGACCGGGATCGCGGTGCCGTGAGCGGACGCGCTACCCTCGCGGCAGCGTGACCTCGGACCGCCCCATCTTCGCTCGCCTCCGCGGCTTCGACGCGCCCTGGGTGGCGCTCGGCGACTTCCCGACCCCGGTGCAGCCGATGCGGGAGACGGGGGAGCGGCTCGGCGCGCCCGACGCGCTCTGGGTGAAGCGCGACGATCTGAGCGCCGCGCTGTACGGGGGAAACAAAGTTCGCACCCTCGAGGCGCTGTTCGGGCGCGCGAAGGCCGAGGGCGCGAGCCGGATCTACTCGACCGGCGCCTACGGCAGCAATCACGCGACCGCGACCGTCTTGCACGCGCCGCGGGTCGGGCTCGAGCCGGGCGCGATCCTCTTTCCGCAGCCTCGCTCGCAGGCCGCGCTCGAGAACCTGCGGGTGATCCTGGCGCAGCGCCCCGTGCTCCGCGCGCTGCCGCACTGGTCGTTCCTGCCGCTCGGCATGCAGTGGCAGGCGCTCCAGGATCGGCGTGAAGGCGTGGTCGCTCATCAGATGGTCCCGGGCGGCGCGACGCCCGAAGGGGCGCTCGGCTACGTGTCGGCCGCCCTCGAGCTCGCGCTCCAGGTCGACGCAGGCGAGCTCCCGGTGCCCGAGGCGGTGTTGCTCGGGGTCGGCTCGACGTGCACGAGCGCGGGGCTGCTCCTCGGGATGCGGATCGCGGCCGAGCTCGGCCTCGGATGGGCCACGCCGCCGCGGCTGATCAGCGTGCGCGTGACGCCGTGGCCGGTCACCAGCGCCTTCCGCATCGTCGGGCTCGCGGTCCGGACCGGCCAGCGCCTCGCCCAGATCACGGACGACTCGCGCTGGGCGATGTCGCGCCGTCAGCTCTCCTCCGGCATCGAGGTCGACGGCGGGCAGCTCGGGCGCGGGTACGGGCACGCGACGCGACGCGGGCGTGAGGCCATCGAGCTGGTGCGCGAGACGGCCGGCTTCGAGCTGGACACGACCTACAGCGCCAAGGCCTTCGCGTCGGCCGTGCGGCGGGCGCGCGCGGCGTCCGCGGGCCCGATCGTCTTCTGGTCGACCAAGAGCACGGCGCCCCTCCCCGCGGCGGTCGAGGCGGACTGGCGCTGGGCCCCGCGCGCGATGACGCGCTGGATCGAGCGGGCTCAGAGCGAGCGGCGCGCCTGATCGGGCGAGACGCCGTCCACCTCGACGCGCTTGTTGCGCGAGGACTCGCCGCTGACGATCCGCACGGCCGACTTCGAGACGCCGAGGCGCTTGGCCAGGAGCTTCACGAGCGCGGCGTTGGCGGCGCCTTCGACGGGCGGGGCGGTGAGCGCGACCTTCAGCGCGCCGTCGTGCGCGCCGCCGATCGCGTCACGGCTCGCCCTCGGGCTGACCCGGACACGGAAGGCGCAGCCGGTCCGGGTGGCTTCGATCGACAGGCTCACTCTCGACGGAGGCTAACGCCTCGGCCAAGCTGCGCGCGATGGCGAAGAAGACGGCGCTCCCCGGCGCGCCCGCGGAGAAGCTCGGGGCCCCGACGATCATGGACCGCGCGCTCGCGGTCAGCCTGGGCGTGCCCTACGTGCACCTCGCGGTGTTCTCCATCGACCTCGATCGCGTCCGTGAGGAGGTCGAGGGCTACGACGACCCGCGCCCCTTCGGCTGGGAGGTCTTCCTCACGGAGTGCTACCTGCTCGCGCGCTTCGACCCGTCCAAGCGCCCCGAGGAGGCGGCGTTCTTCGAGCAGGTCGTGCTCTCCATCCTCGACGGCCGCCCCGACGCGCTCGGCGCGCAGCTGTCGTTCGCGGTGTGGGACGCCATCCAGCGGGGGCGCTTCCCGAAGCGGCTCGAGGGCGCGTTCAAGAGCTGGAAGGTGCGCCCGAAGGCGCTGGTCAAAGATCTCTCGAAGCTGTGGAAGCGCGAGGACGCGCTGCGCGAGTCGCTCGCGCGGGGATGCCTCGAGGTGGCGCTCGAGCCGCCGCTCGCGCCGCCGACCGTCCAGGCCCTGCGCGACCTGGCCGACCCGCTGGTCGGTTGACCGACGGGTTGGCGCGAACGAAAGTCCCGCCCGCATGCACCCGATACTCTTCGAGATCCCCGGCGTCGGGCCCGTCTACTCGTACGGCGTGATGCTCGGCACCTCGCTGATCGTCGCGTGGTTCGTGATCATGTGGCTCGGCGAGACCAAGGAGGGCCTCGACCGCGACACGATGGCGGGCTGCTTCATCACCACCGCCATCTTCGCGATCGTGATGAGCCGCGTCCTCTACATCCTCACCAACCCGGAGGACTTCGCGGACCCGGCCGACTGGTTCAAGCTCTCGTCGGGCGGGCTCGTCGCGTACGGCGGCTTTCTGGGAGGGCTCCTCGGGTCGTGGCTCTACCTGCGCCGGAAGCCCGGCGCGAGCCTGCTCGGCTGGGCCGACGTCGTCGCGCCCACGCTGGGGTTCGGCCTCGGGCTGACGCGCGTCGGCTGCTACCTCTACGGCTGTGACTTCGGCGCCGTCCTCTCGAGCGACGCCCCGGAGTGGCTCCAGGGCTGGGGCACGTTCCCGCGGCACGCCGACAGCAACGGCTCGCCCGCGTGGTCCCACCACGTGGCCGAGTACGATCTGTCCCCGCTCAGCGACTACAGCCTGCCCGTCCACCCGACGCAGCTCTACGAGTCGCTCTTCGGCTTCGCCCTGGCCGGCCTGGCGCTCTACCTCTGGCGCCGGCGGGCCTTCCGCGGGCAGATCATCCTCACCGTCACGGTGCTCTACGGGATCTGGCGCTTCCTCATCGAGTACGTGCGCGACGATCCGGAGCGCGGGTTCTATCTCGGCTTCTCGACCTCCCAGCTCATCTCGCTCGCGCTGCTGCCGGTGGCCGGCTTCCTCTACCAGCAGCTCCACAAGAAGGCGTCGGCGCCCGCCCCCGAGCCCGCCGCCGAGCCGGACGAGCCGGCCAAGAAGAAGAAGAAGCGCAAGAAGCGAGGCTGACGCCCTGTCAGACCTCGGCGGGGTGCGTTGACAGAATGTCAGTCGCGAGCCCTCCGAGGGACCGAAAACCGGCCCGGATCGGGCGCGACACGTTCGGCACGCGGGCTGCTTGGTATCCCCAACATGCAGTCCCGATTCGTGCTCTACAGCGTGCTCGCCACCTTCCTGATCGGCGGATTCGCCTTCGTCGCCGACGCGCTCGTGGTCTCGGACGAGGAGCGCCTCGGTGAGCTGGCCGAGGCCCTCGCCGAGGGCGCCCCCTCGGACCGGGTCGACGCGGTGATGCGCTGGGTCGACCTCTCGAGGGAGCCGGTCAGCGTTCGTCAGCACGGCGCCGCCCGCGACTTCGCCGAGGAGGACGCCTTCCGGCTCGAGCGAGAGGTGGAGACGGCGCTCGACCCCTTCCTGGATCCCGGCGCGGAGCTGGTGCAGCGCTCGGTGAACGTCGACGGAGACCGGGCGACGGTGGCGGTGCGCGTCCGACAGGCGGGTGAAGTCCACGACGCGAGCTTCCAGCTCGTCCGCAGCGGTCAGGGTTGGCTCGTCGCGCGCCTCAGCACGCGCTGACGGCTGTTGCATCGACGTGGCCGCTCCCTATGTCTCGGGGACATGCACGTCGTGAATCCAACCACGGGCGAAGAGGGCCCCGAGTTCGCCCTCCACACCAGAGACGAGGTGGAGGCCAAGCTGAAGCTCGCCGTGGGCTCGCAGGCGCAGTGGGCCGAGACGCCGCTCGACCATCGCGCGGAGCTGCTGCGCCGCGTCGCGGAGAGCCTCCGCGCCCGCAAGCGCCCCCTCGCCGAGCTGATGACCCGCGAGATGGGCAAGCCGCTGGCGCAGGGCGTGAGCGAGGCGGAGAAGTGCGCGTGGGTCTGCGACTACTACGCCGAGCACGCGGCCGGGTTCCTCGCGCGCGAGGTCATCGAGACCGACGCGAGCGAGAGCTTCGTCAGCCACCAGCCCTACGGCCTCGTGCTCGCGATCATGCCGTGGAACTTCCCGTTCTGGCAGCTCTTCCGGCACGCGGCGCCGGGCCTGATGGCGGGCAACGCGATCCTGCTGAAGCACGCCGCGAACGTGCCCGGCTGCGCCGAGGCCATCGAGCAGATCTTCGTCGACGCGGGCTATCTGCATGGTCTGGTGACCAACCTGCGCATGGACCACGACGTCGCGGAGGAGGTCATCGAGGACCCGCGGGTGGCCGGCGTCACGCTCACGGGCTCGACCCAGGCGGGGCAGGCCATCGCGGCGATCGCGGGCCGCGCGCTCAAGAAGACGGTGCTCGAGCTGGGCGGGAGCGACCCTTACGTGATCCTCGACGACGCCGACCTCGACGCGGCGGTCGAGGCGTGCGTGCACAGCCGCCTCATCAACAACGGTCAGAGCTGCATCGCGGCCAAGCGCTTCCTCGTCACCGAGAAGAACCACGACGCCTTCGTCACCCGCATGGTGGCGCTGATGAAGGACAAGACGATGGGCGACCCGATGGACGAGGGGACCGACATCGGACCGCAGGCGCGCGAGGATCTCCGGGACGATCTGCACGCGCAGGTGAAGAAGAGCGTCGAGGCGGGCGCGAAGTGCGAGCTCGGCGGTGAGGTCCCGGACCGCCCCGGCTTCTTCTACCCGCCCACCGTGCTGACGGGCGTGAAGAAGGGCATGCCCGCGTTCGACGAGGAGCTGTTCGGCCCCGTCGCCGCGGTGATCCGTTGCCGCGACGAGGAGGAGGCGATCGCGCTCGCCAACGACACCCCGTTCGGGCTGGGCGCGGCCGTGTTCACGGCCGACGTGGCCCGCGGCCGGAAGATCGCCGAGACGCGGCTCCACGCCGGCTGCTGCTTCGTCAACGCCTTCGTCAAGAGCGATCCGCGGCTCCCCTTCGGCGGCGTCGGACAGAGCGGCTACGGCCGCGAGCTCGCGCGCCAGGGCATCCTCGAGTTCGTGAACGCGAAGACCGTCTACGTGGCGTAGTGCGAGATCCATCCCGGTAGAAGGGGACCTGGCTTGTCCCGACGCTTCAGGGCGGCGTTGCTCCTCCTCGCCGATGCGGTGCATCGACTCGTCGTCGCGCCTTGCCCTGAAACGCCGGTCCGGCGCCATCTCCCCTTCCACCGGTCGGATCTCTGCACTAGCAGCGCGCGGCGAAGATGCGCGTGATGGATCGGCGAGCGCGACGTCGCGTCCAGCGCGGCGGGCCGACGACGAAATGCTTCAGCATTTCGGAGGAGCGACTGGCGCGCTGGGCGCGGCGTCCCGCCGGCGAGGCGCGCGCAGTCATTTTCGCCGCGCGCTGCTAG
>JAVJQK010000102.1 GCA_040218145.1 Sandaracinaceae bacterium
GACCTAGGTCGCGGGTTCCCGGCGGCGGTACGAATCCCTCCCGGGTCCTCGAAGAACTGGGGGCCCTAGGTACTCACCGCCGGGAGCTCGCTGGGCCAGGCCAACAACCTGACCGTCCAGCAAGTGTACAGGGGGCCCCATTGGCGCTTTGCCCAATGGGGGGAGGGCCTGCGTTCAGGCCCTCCAAGCAGACAAGGCGGCCAGCTTTCGCGACGCGAAAGCGCGAGCCGCTGGGCACCCCGCGCCCCGCGCTGGGGTCGGCGACAGCCCGCGGGGAGCGCGCGACCCGCCGTAGTCGGGAGGGGGGCCCATTGGCGCTTTGCCCAATGGGGGGAGGGCCTGCGTTCAGGCCCTCCGAAGAAAGAAAGCGGGCCCCATTGGGGCCTGCGTCCAGGCCCTCCAGAAAACTCAGTGCCCCGCGTCCGCCAGCGTCTTGAGGAAGGCGCGCTCGAGCGTCTGGACCAGCGGCGCGAGGTGGCGCAGCTGGTGGCCGCCGTCGAGCGCGAGCTTCAGCACGTACGTCGCGTCCTGCTCCTTCGGGACCTTCACCTCGAGGGTGGAGCCCGAACGCTCGACGATGCACGAGCCGAGCTCGAGGGTCTTCTTCAGCTTCTTGAGGCTGCCCTTCGCGCGGACCTCGTAGACGTTCTGGTCGGGGCGGACGAGGGGCTCGATGTCGCCCGAGTAGAGGACCTCGCCGCCCGCGATGACCAGGACCTGGTCGCACGTCTTCTCGACGTCCGGGAGGATGTGCGTCGACAGGAGCACGCTGGCGCCGGTGCGGGCCGGGATGTCGAGGATGAGCGCGAGCATCTCCTCGCGGCCGCGCGGGTCGAGGCCGCTCGTGGGCTCGTCGAGCAGCAGCAGCTTGGGGTCGCCGACGAGCGCCTGCGCGAGGCGTGCGCGCTGCCGCATGCCGGTGGAGAAGGAGCCGAGGCGGCGGTAGCGCGCCTCGCCGAGCCCGACGTAGTGCAGCACCTGGTGCGAGCGCGCGATCGCCTCCGCCCTCGGGAGGCCGCAGAGCTCGGCCGCGAGGGTGGTGAACTGGAGCGCGGTCAGCTCGGGCAGGACCGAGTCGCCCTCGGGCATGTAGCCGACCAGCGCGCGCACGCCGAAGGGGTCGCGCGTGACGTCCTTGTCGAAGACCTTCACCGTGCCGTGGTCGTGCTGGACCAGGCCGAGCAGGGTCTTGAGGAGCGTGCTCTTGCCCGCGCCGTTGGGCCCGAGCAGGCCGATGCGACCCGGCTCCACGCTCAGGTCGATGTCCTTCAGCGCACGGAGCTCGCCGTACCGCTTCTCGACTCCCGTCAGCTCGAACAGCGCCACGGCGCGCACGCTACGATGCCCGCTGGGGCCGAGCAAGTCAGTCGGGCGTGTAGATGTAGGCCGGGTCCTGGAAGACGCAGATGCGGTTCCGGCCCGCCTCTTTCGCGCGATAGAGCGCGCGATCGGCCGCCTTCACGAGGCCGTCTCGGCTCGTGACCCCGCGGCTCGGGTAGAGCGCGACGCCGAGCGAGACGTGAATGGGCTCGGTCCGGCCCTCGACGGTCTCGAAGGGCCGCGAGCCGATCGAGCGCCACACGCGGTCGGCCACGGTGAGCGCGCCCGCGAGGTGGGTGCTCGGCAGCACGAGCAGGAACTCCTCGCCGCCGTAGCGCGCCACGACGTCGACCTCGCGGACCGCTTCGGTGAGCCGGTGCGCGACGAGCTGCAGCACGCGGTCGCCCACGTCGTGCCCGAAGCGATCGTTGAAGCTCTTGAAGTGGTCGATGTCCAGCATCGCGCAGCTGAGCGGCTCGCGATAACGCTCGGCGCGCTTGAACTCCTCGTTGAGCCGCGACTGGAGGTACCGGTAGTTGTAGAGGCCCGTCAGCTCGTCGCGGATGGCGAGCTTCTCGAGGCGATCGCGCGCCTCGTTCACGTCGTCGTGCATCTGCTTGATGCGGACCATGTTGGAGACGCGGGCGAGCAGCTCGCGCTCGTCGAAGGGCTTGCAGATGTAGTCGTCGGCGCCGATGCGCAGCCCCTCGACGCGGCTGTCGGTGTCGGTGCGCGCGGTCAGGAGCATCACGGGCAGGAAGCCGCCGTGGCGCTGAGGGTTGGCTTTCAGCGTGCGACACGCGTCGATGCCGCTCAGCCCGCCCTCCATGACCACGTCCAGGAGCGCGAGCTTCACGCCGGGCTTGCGGCACTCCTCGAGGGCGCGCTGGCCGCTGTCGACCGCGAGGACCTCGAAGCCGTTGCCGCGCAGCAAGCCCGCCACGTACTCACGGGTCACGCGGTCGTCGTCCGCGACGACGATCTTCGCGGCCTTGGGTGAGTCGGACTGCATTCCCCCCGCATTCTACGAGGCGGGTCGCCGGATGGCGAGCGGACAGCTCGCCAGTGAACGCGAGACGCAGACCGGGTACGCTCGCGGCGGTGAGCCTCCTCGACCGCGCGGCGCGCTTCATCGACGACGTCCTGCTCTTGCCAGAGGACGTGCGCGAGGTGATCGAGGTCGCCGAAGAGGCGCTCGAGGCGGGCGACGCCGAGCGCGCGGAGCGGCTGCTCCGCGAGGTGCTCGCCGACCGGCCGAGCCTGCTGCGGGCACGGCAGGGGCTCGCGATGGCCCTGGCCGCGCAGGGGGAGCTCGAAAAAGCGCGCTCGGTGCTGGCCGTGTCTCGCCAGCTGGATCCGGACGAGCCCGAGGTGGCGTTGCTCTCCGCGCGGCTCGCGCTCGAGGCCGGAGACGTCCCCGCGGCGGTCGAGGAGTCCCGCGACGCGGCGCGGCGCCTGGCGCGCGACGGAGGGCCCGCGTTCGCCGAGGCGTGCGCCGTGCGCGCGCGAGCCGAGCGGGCGAGGGGCCGGCCCGACCGGGCGGCGCGGGAGTTGCGAAAGGCGATCGCCGCCGATCCGGAGACCCCCATGCTCCGGGTGGAGCTGGCCGAGGCGCTCGCCGCCGCCAACCGGGGGAGCGCGGCCGCGGCCGCGGTGCGGGGGCTCGATCCGTCGGCGGTGGAGCCGTCGGTCGCGGGCCGGCTGGGCCTCGCGCTGCACGCCGCGGGGGAGGGGAGCCGGGCCGCCGCCTTGCTCACCAGGGCCGCGACGGCGGGGGACGCGGCCGCGTCTCGCGCGCTGGCGGAGCTCGCGCTCCAGGCGGGGGACGCGGAGAAGGCCGAGGGACACGCGCGCGTGGCCGTGGCGCGGGGCGGAGGCAGCGCGGCGCTGGCC
The DNA here is from genome assembly GCA_040218145.1 of Sandaracinaceae bacterium. Classification (GTDB taxonomy): domain Bacteria; phylum Myxococcota_A; class Polyangia; order Polyangiales; family Sandaracinaceae; genus JAVJQK01. The sequence goes on from JAVJQK010000102.1 coordinate 3,214, forward strand.
GTTCTCGCCGACGTGCTCCGCGCGGAGGGGAGGCTCGGCGAGGCGTCGCAGGCGCTCTCGACCGCGGCGGAGGCGGAGGGGGGCGACCCGGAGCTGCTGCGCCGCGCGATCCGGCTGACGCCGCTGAACGACGCGGCGGAGCTGTCCCGGCTCGCCGATCGTCTCGAGTCCATCGCGCCGGGCGACGAGGCCTCCAAGGCGGCCCGCGCCTGGGCCGAGCTCAGCCGGAACCACCCGGGCGCGGTGGCCCCCCTCGTCGCAGAGCTCAGCCACGAGCCGCGCCTCGCCATGGCCGCGGTGCGCCTCGCCATCGACACCGGCCGGGCGCAGGAGGCGCTCGAGCAACTCGACCGCGGGTGGATCTGGTCGGACGTCGACCTCCCGGCGGTGCGGGCCCTGCGCCGCGACGCGCTCCGGCACCTGTGGCGTGGGCCGACGGGAGAGGTGGATCTCGCGGCCGCCATCGACGAGGTCGCGCGCTTCGCCAACGAGCAGCACCTCGACGAGGCGTATCGGAGGGCCGCGGCGCTCCGGGACGAGCTGGACCGGCCCCTGCTGCTGGCGATCCTCGGCGAGTTCAACGCGGGCAAGAGCACGCTGGTCAACGCGTTCGTCGGCGCGGACGTGGCGCCCACGGGCATCCTGCCCACGACGGCGACGCTGAACGTGCTCCGTGGCGGCGCCGAGCGGCGGGTGCGGGTGGTCTTGAAGGACGGGACGACGCGCGAGGGCGAGTACCCGCAGCTGCGCGAGATGCTCGAGGACGCCGAAGAGGGCGACGAGGCGGGTCAGCACGTCGATCGCGTCGAGATCGTGCTCCCCTCCGAGGTCCTCGAGCGGGTCTGGATCCTCGACACGCCCGGGAGCAACGCGCCGGTCCCGGAGCACGAGGCGCTGGCCAAGGAGGCGCTCCGGCGGGCCGACGCCGCGCTCTGGATCTTCGACGCGGGCCAGGCCGGCAAGGCCACCGAGGGCAAGGTGCTCGGCGCGATCCGGGCGTCCCGCCGGCACGTCGTCGGCGCGGTCAACAAGGTCGATCGGCTCACGGACGAGCAGCTCGCGGAGGTGCGCGCGTCCCTGAAGACCGAGCTGCCCGACATCGGGGAGGTCGTGGCCCTGAGCGCCAAGAAGGCGCTGAAGGCGCGCCTCGCCGAGGACGAGGGGGCCTGGGAGGACAGCGGCTTCCCGCGGCTGCTCGAGCGGCTCGAGCACGACGTCTTCGGGCGCTCGCGCCAGCTGAAGCGGCGGGCGTGCGGCGGCCGGCTCCTCGCGCTCCTCGACGACGCGCTCGCCACCGAAGGGGACGCGGCGGCCCGGCACGCGGCGCAGGCCGAGGTGCTCGACGCCCTCGAGGAGCCGCTGCGGGCGGCCACCGCGCTCTTGCCGGACGCGATCGACGAGGCGCTGAGCAGCCTCGAGCGGGCGCAGGAGCAGGCGTTCGTCGCCGCGGCCGAGGAGGTGCTCGCGTTCGTGCGGCCGCGGACGAACCGCTTCGCCAAGCACGGCGCCGATCTCGAGGACCGCGCCTTCCTCGCCGAGGTGATCGAGCAGCGCCTGGGCGCGGCCACCGAGGCGTGTGAGGCCCGCCTGGTCTCCCGAACCCGCGGCATCCTCGCGAAGTCGGGCGCGGGGCTCGGGCTCGACGCCTCCGATCTGGATCGCCGGGTGCGGGCCGCGGTGGCTCCCTCGATGGCGCGCTTCAGCGGCTTTCAGAGCGGGATGCTCACGGGAGGGGCCCTGCGCCGCTTCTTCGAGGACGATCTTCCGCGGGCGGAGCTGGCGGTGGAGCCGCTCGCCGAGGCGCTCTCGGTGGCGCGGGCCCACCCGCGCGAGAGCCTGCGGCCGCATCTGCAGGAGGCGCTCGGTGACCTCGGGGGGGACCTCGAGCGGGTGCGGCAGGCGGCGATCGAGGCCTCGCGGGCGTCTCGTGAGCAGCTCCGGGACCGGGTCTACGAGCCGCTCCGCGCCCTCCGTGAAGTGCTCGAAGAGCTGGTCGATTGAAGGTTCGCGCTCGCGATACCTCCGGTCGGGGCTAAGTTTTCCGCAGCACACGGGGTGGCACGCTGGCCGCGCGGGCCAGGTCCAGGAGGCTGATATGCAATATCGGTTCCCAAGGGCGCCATCCCCCATTATACTGGACCGGCGTCGCGCATCTCGAAACCCCCGGCGCGGCCCAATCCCCGAAACCAGGAGACCCGATGGAGATCAAGCAGCAGCTAAGACTGTCGCAGCAGCTCGTCATGACGCCGCAGCTGCAGCAGGCCATCAAGCTGCTCCAGATGTCCCGGCTCGAGCTGGAGACCCTCGTCCGCGAGGAGATGCTCGAGAACCCGGTCCTCGAGGACCAGCACGAGACCGGAGAGACCACCGACCGAGACGGCACCGTCAACGGCGACGATCGGGTCGAGATCTCCACCATCGACAAGCAGGTCGCGCAGGACGACAAGGTCAAGGGCGAGGTCGGGCAGGAGACCGAGAAGAAGGCCGACGAGATCGACTGGGAGCGCTACCTGGAGAACCACAGCCTCCAGGCCCCCATGCCCTCGTTCCGCCGGGGCAACGAGGACGAGCTGCCCGGCTACGAGGCGACGCTCAGCGACGGCGAGGACCTCGTGGACCACATGTGGTGGCAGGTCCGGATGAGCGACCTCGTCGAGAGCGAGATGCGGTTCGCCGCCCTCGTGCTCGGCAACCTCGACGACTCGGGCATGCTCAAGATGGAGGGCGTGCCGCCAGAAGAGGTGGTCCCGAAGCTGGCCGAGGAGTCGGACCTCCACCCGGAGGACGCCGAGGAGGTCCTGAAGATCATCCAGAAGATGGACCCGCTCGGCGTCGCGACGCGCACGCTCCAGGAGTGTCTGCACGTGCAGGCCGAGCACTTCGGCATGGACCCGCTGACCATGCAGGTCATCGACGGCCACCTCGACAACCTCGAGCGCAAGAACTACCAGGCCATCGCCAAGGACCTCGACGTCCCGGTAGAGGAGATCTACGACGTCGCGCAGGTCATCGCGGAGCTCGAGCCCCGCCCGGGGCGCAACTTCATCACGGAGGAGCCCCGCTACATCGTCCCCGACGTGCACGTGCACAAGGTGGGCGAGGAGTACTTCGTCGTCGCGAACGACGACGGCATGCCCAAGCTCAAGATCAGCGGCTTCTATCGGTCCGCGATGGCGGGCGACCCGAAGGCCAAGGAGTACATCCAGAACAAGCTGCGCAGCGCGCAGTGGCTGATCCGCAGCATCGACCAGCGCCGCAAGACCATCGTCAAGGTCACCGAGTGCATCGTCGAGAAGCAGCGGGAGTTCTTCGACAAGGGCATCGAGCACCTCAAGCCGATGATCCTGCGCGACATCGCCGAGTCCGTCGGCATGCACGAGTCGACCATCAGCCGCGTGACGAGCAACAAGTACGTCGCGACGCCTCGCGGTGTGTACGAGCTGAAGTTCTTCTTCAACAGCGCCATCAAGCGTGAGGGCGCCAAGGAGGACATCGCGTCCGAGGCGGTCAAGCAGGCGATCAAGAAGATCATCGACGCCGAGGACGAGCAGAACCCGTACAGCGATCAGAAGATCGTGGAGGTCCTCTCACAGCGCGACATCAAGATCGCGCGACGCACGGTGGCGAAGTATCGCGAGATGCTCGGCATCCTCAGCTCTTCGAAGCGCAAGAAGTACTTCTGACAGGAGGTCCCGTTCGATGCAGATCAGCTTCACGTTCCGCAACGTCGAATCGTCCGACGCGGTCAAAGGCTACGCCCGAGAGAAGATCGCGAAGATGCAGAAGTACCTCCGGACGCCGCTCGAGGCGGACGTGATCCTCTCCATCGAACGCCACCTGCACACGGTGGAGCTGTCGGTGCGAGCGGAGGGAGAGCGCTACGCCGCGACGGTGGAGTCCGAGGACATGTACGCGTCGATCGATCTCGTGGTCGACAAGGTCGACCGGCAGGTCCGCGACGCGAAGGACGAAGCCACCGCCCGCATGAAGCAGTCGGGCGGCGTCACGCAGCTGAGCGGGAAGCGCGGCGGCGTCCCTCGCTGAGGCGCGACTCCGACGGATGTTGAAAGCGCGGCGGTTCTGCGGTACCCGCGGCGTGGGCGACGCATCGAGGCGTCGACCGCACGCCGCCTCCTCCACTCCGCCGCTGGAGCTCCCGAGTGCGCCTCAAAGGCATCCTGACCGTCGAGAGAGTCACCGTTCGGCTCGGCGCGACGACCAAGTCGGACGCGCTGGCCGAGCTCGCCGATCTCTTCGTGGAGGGGGTCAGCGACGTGGAGCTCGACCGGGACGAGGTCGTGCGTGTTTTCGAGGAGCGGGAGGCGCTCGCGAGCACGGGGGTCGGGAGCGGCGTCGCGATCCCACACGGGCGGCTGGCGTCGGTGCCCCGGCTCGTGGCCGCGGTGGGCGTGTCGGCCGCCGGGGTCGAGTTCGACGCGATCGACGGCCGGCCGGCGCACATCCTCGTGGCGGTGCTGGGCCCGGAGCGCCAGACGGGCGAGCACCTCAAGGCCCTCGCGCGCTTCTCGAAGCTGCTGCGCAACGGCGTGATCCGCCAGAAGCTGCTCGCGTCGTCGGACGCGAAGGCCGCGTACGATCTGCTGATCGAAGAGGACGAGCGCCGGAGCTGACGAGGCGCGCAGCCTCTCAGCGCGCGTCGGGGTCCCGCAGGCCGAGCTGCCGTGACAGGCGCCGGGCGAAGTCGCGGGCCGAGTGGTGGCCGGCCTCCTTCAGCAGCTCGTTGCGCGCCGCGACCTCGAGGATGACGCCCATGTCGCGGCCGGGGCGGACGGGGATCCGGAGCTTGGGCAGGTCGACCCCGAGGATCGTCTCGGTCAACTCGTCGAGCCCGAGCCGCTCGTACTCCTCCTCCTCGTTCCACGGGCACAGCTCGGCCACGAGGTCGACCACCGCCTCGTCCCAGACGCTCGTGGCGCCGAAGAGATCGCGCACGTTGAGGATGCCCAGCCCGCGGATCTCGAGGTGGTGCTTCAGGAGCGGCGCGGGGGCGGCGGTGACCTGGTTGTTGGGGAGCCGCGTCAGGTGGACCTGGTCGTCGGCGACCAGCCGGTGTCCGCGCTCGACCAGGAAGAGCGCGCACTCGCTCTTGCCGATGCCGCTCGGGCCGAGCAGCAGGGTGCCGATGCCGTGCACCTCCACCATCACGCCGTGGCGCTGCTCCTTGGGCGCCAGGAGGCGGTCGAGCGCCTGATGAATGGCGGCGATGGTCGCGCTCGACCGGGGCTTGGAGACGATGAGCGGCGTGCTCGTCTCCGCGGCCTGGGCGGCCAGCGCGGGGAGCGGCTCCACCCCGCGCGTGACGATGACGCAGCTCAGCTCGAGCCCGAAGAAGCCGCGCACCCGCTCCAGGCACACGTCGCGGGGCAGGGTCTCGAGGAAGCTGATCTCGGTCTCGCCGAGGATCTGCACCCGGGTCGGCACGATGCCGTGGCTGTGCCCGGCGAGCACGAGGCCGGACTTCTGGATCCGCGGGTGCTCGATCGGCCGGTCCAGCCCGCTCTCGCCCGCGACGACCGTTACGATCTCCCCCACGCCTTCGCGCGCGAGGAGCGAGCGCACGGTGGTCGGAGACGCGGGCGGCGGCAGGCTGTCGGCGGTGGCCACGCCCGCACGATAGCCTGCTACGACTCGGTTGTGGCCCCTCGCGCGCTTCTACTGTGCCTCCTGACCGGGCTGGCCGGCTGCGGACACGGGGAGGGAAAGCCAGGGAGCGTCGAGGGGGCGCCGGGGGCTTCCGTCTCTGCTTCCGAGTCCGCTTCCGCCTCCGCACCCGCCGCATCCGCGTCCGCACCCACACCCGCACCCGCTTCCGCACCCGCGTCCGCCTCCGCCTCCGCACCCGCGTCCGCCTCCGCACCCGCGTCCGCCTCCGCCGCCGCTTCCGCCTCCGCTGCCGCGTCCGCCTCCGCTGCCGATCCCGCTGCCGCGTCCGCCTCCGCTGCCGCTCCCGATCCCGATCCCGCTGCCGCTGCCGCTGCCGATCCCGATCCCGATCCCGCTCCCGCTCCCGCTGCCGCTGCCGCTGCCGCTGCCGATCCCGATCCCGATCCCGATCCCGCTCCCGATCCCGATCCCGATCCCGATCCCGATCCCGATTCCGCCGACCCCGACCCCGTCGCCCCTCCCACGGCCCCCTGGACCCGCGCGCTGGTCCTCGACAACGCCCCGTTCCCGCGCCGCGACATCCCCTCCGCCGTCGCGCACGCGCCGCCCACCTACGACGGGCGCGGGCCGCTGCACCTCGTCGTCTTCCTGCACGGCTGGCGCGGTTGCGCGGCGGCGCTCGCGCTGAGCGGGCCGCAGGACTGCGGCGGACGGACGATGGAGGGCTGGGACCTCGCGAGGCGCTTCGACGAGGCCGAGGTCGACGGCGTGTTCGTCGTCGCGCAGCTCGCGTTCCTCGAGCGGGACGGGAGCGCGGGGCGCTTCGTCGAGGCAGGGCGGTTTCGGGCGTGGCTGGACGAGCTGCGGGCGGCGCTGGGGCTGCCGGAGCCGGCGTCGGTCACGCTGCTCGCGCACAGCGCGGGGTTCGAGACCGCGCTCGCGATCCTGGACCGCGGCGGCGCGCCGATCCGGAGCGTGGTGCTCTTCGACGCGCTCTACCGCGGCTACGCGCCCTTCGCCGACTGGGTGGAGGCCGACCCGGCGCGGCGCCTGGTCTCCCTGCACACGGGGGGCGGGCGCACGGCGTCGCAGAGCGCGATGCTCGCCCGGCGAGCGCGCCGCGAGCTCCCGGACGGGCAGGTGGCCCTCGACCCGGATCCTCTCGCCGCCGCCGTCCCAGGCCACCGCGTGGTCGTCGCGCGATCGCCGGTGCGGCACGGAGACGTCCCGGCCCGGCACCTGGCGGAGCTCGCGAGGGTGTTGCTCCCAGGGGGCGCACAATGACTACACTCCATCGGGTGACCGAAGGGCTCCACATCGTCGTCGTGACCGGCATGAGCGGCGCGGGCCGCTCGAGCGCCCTCCGGGTCCTCGAGGACCTCGGCTACTTCTGCGTGGACAACCTCCCGCCCGCGCTCGCGCCGCAGCTGGTGCAGCTGCTCGAGGGGGAGCTGTCGCGCGTCGGCTTCGGCATGGACGTCCGCACCGGCACCTTCCTCGAGGGGGCCGAGCAGACCTTCACCGAGCTCGAGGCGCTTGGGCACGAGACCGAGGTGATCTTCCTCGACTGCGCCGACGACGTGCTCGTCCGCCGGTTCAGCGAGACCCGCCGCCCGCACCCGCTCGCGCAGGGCGCGGACGTGCTCGCTGGCATCAAGGCGGAGCGCGAGCGCCTCGCCGCGCTGCGCAAGCGCGCCCGCCATGTCATCGATACGACGAGCACGTCGGTCCACGATCTGCGGCGGAACCTCATCGACTACATCGCGCGCGGCGGCAGCCAGCCGCGCATGGCGATCCGCGTCGTCTCGTTCGGGTTCAAGTACGGCCTGCCCGTCGACGCGGATCTGGTGTTCGATCTGCGGTTCCTGCCGAACCCTCACTTCGTGCCCCACCTGAAGCCGCGGACGGGGCGCGAGGCGGACGTCGCGGACTACGTGCTGAGCGCGGAGCCGACGCAGGAGCTCCTCGCCGACCTGCGCACTCTCCTCGGGCACACCGTGCCGCGCTACGAGCAGGAAGGGAAAGCGTACTTGACGATCGCCGTCGGCTGCACCGGGGGTAGGCACCGCTCCGTGGCCATCGCCGAGGAGCTCGGGCGCTGGCTCCGCGAGGGAGGGCGCGACGCGGTGGTCGACCACCGGGACGTCGAGCGCTGATGGCGAACGGCACCTTCGAGATCGTCAACGAGCTGGGTCTGCACGCGCGCGCGGCCACCAAGCTCGTGCAGCTCGCGACGCGCTTCGACGCGAAGGTGGAGCTCGAGAAGGACGGCCAGCGCGCCAACGCCAAGAGCGTCATGGGCGTGCTGCTGCTCTGCGGCGCCAAGGGGACCCAGGTGACCGTGCACGCCGACGGGAGCGACGCCGCGGAGGCCGTGGACGCCATCGGGGCGCTCATCGCGGAGCGCTTCGGAGAGGCGCAGTGAAGCTCGAGCGGCAGGCGCTGATCGGCATCGGCGCCTCCCCCGGCGTCGCGATCGGGCCGGTCACCGTCTACGACCGCCGCAGCGTGCCCGTGCCGCGCCGCCGCCTGCGGGAGGACGAGGTCGAGGACGAGGTCGCGCGGCTCGAGAAGGGCATCGAGGACGCGCGCCGCGAGGTCGAGGAGGTGCGCGATGGGCTCCCCGAGGACGCCGGCGCGGACCACCGGCTGCTGCTCGAGACCCAGCTCATGATGCACGGCGACGAGCTGCTGCTGAACGGGGCGCGCGACGCGATCCGAGATCATCAGCTCAACGCGGAGTGGGCGCTGCGCCGCACCGTGGACGCGATGCGGGCGCGCCTGCGAGCCGCGTCGTCTCCGTATTTCCGCGAGCGCGCGGACGACGTCGGCATGGTGGGGGAGCACGTCTTGCGTGTCCTCACGGGCGCGCCGCGCGCGCTGCCGCACATCGAGGCGGGGGCCATCCTCGTGGCGACGGACCTGAGCCCCGCCGAGGCCGCGCAGCTCGCCACGACCGAGGTGCGCGCGCTCGTCACCGACGGCGGGAGCGCGAGCAGCCACACCGCGATCCTCGCGCGCGCGCTCCAGATCCCCGCGGTGGTCGGGGTGAGCGACGTGACGCGCCTGGTCGGCCCCGGCGACACCCTGGTCGTCGACGCCCTCCGCGGCGAGGTGGTGATCTTCCCCGACGAGGAGGAGGTGGAGGAGGCGCGCGAGCGGGCGACGCGGTTCCGCGACTTCAAGGGGCGCCTGCGAGACTCCGAGCGGAGCGCGGCGGAGACGGTCGACGGCGTGCGCGTCTCGCTGCTGGCCAACGTGGAGCTCGAGCTCGACGTGGCCCGCGCGAAGGGGGAGGGCGCGGACGGCATCGGGCTCTACCGCACGGAGTACCTCTACCTCGACCGGGACGAGGCGCCGCCCGAGGAGGAGCAGGCCGCCATCTACCGTCGCGTCGCGCGACGCATCGCGCCCAAGCCCGTCACCTTCCGGACCTTCGATCTCGGGGCCGACAAGATGCCGCACGGGATGCGCAAGGGCCCCAACCCCGCGCTCGGCCTGCGCGCCCTGCGGGTCGCCTTCGAGCGGCCCGAGCTGCTCGTGACCCAGCTCCGCGCTCTCTTGCGCGCGTCGGTCGAGGGCAACGTGCAGGTCATGTTCCCCATGGTCTCGAGCGTCGGCGATCTGCGCCGCGCGAAGGTGCTGCTCGAGCGGGCGCGCGAGGACCTGGACGCGGAGGGCGCGGCCTACGGTCCCGTGGCCATCGGCTCCATGCTCGAGGTGCCCTCGGCGATGGTGGTCGCCGATCGGCTCGCCAACGAGTGCGACTTCTTCAGCATCGGCACGAACGATCTGACGCAATATACGTTGGCGGTCGACCGCTTCGACCCGAGGGTGGCGCACCTGGCCCGTCCCCTCGACCCGGCCGTGCTCCGGCTCCTGGCCAGCGCGCGCGAGGCCGCGGCGGCGGCCGACGTGCCCATCAGCATCTGCGGCGACCTCGCCGCGGACCCGGTCGCCACGCCCGTCCTGCTCGGCCTCGGCTTCGAGCGCCTCTCGATGCCCATGGCCGCCATCCCGCTCGTCCGCGAGGTCGTCAGCCGGATCGACGTCGAGGCGTGCCGCGAGCTCGCCGCCGAGGCGCTGACCCAGGACGGCGCCGATGACGTGGAGCGTCTGGTGTCGGCCCGCTTCGGCAGCGCGCTCGCGGAGCTCTGGCGCGAGCAGGGCCTGCACCTGCCGCGCAGCTGAAGAGCGCGCGTCAGTGCGCCGCGCCGAGCATCGCCTCGATGTCGGGGGGCTCCACGAAGCCGTAGCGCCGGGCGACCACGACGCCGCGCGCGTCGAGCAGCACGAGGGCCGGGATCGCCTCGATGGGACCGAGCACGGTGTCGTCGCCGGGGAGCGACTCCTCCGGGTCGTACGCGACCGGGAAGCTCGGCGAGAGCGCGTGCACGTAGGCGTCGATGAGGAGCCGCGCGTCGGGCTGGGTCGCCACGCCGATGAGGTCGACCTCGGGGTGCGCCGCGTGGAAGGCCTCGAGGGGGCGCAGCATCATCTGGCTGACCGCGTCGAACGTCGCGAAGAGGAAGAGCATCACCGGGCGCCCGCGGAGCTCCCCCACGTCGATGAACGCGCCGTCGGGCAGGCGCAGCGCGAGCTCGACCGAGCCCGCGACCGCGGGCGGCGCGCTGGCGGCGGCGCCGCCGCTCCCGGAGGTGTCGTCTCCGCTCATGCCGATGCGCGTCCCGCGCTCCGAGGTCTGCGGGGCGCCGCCGCACGCGGACACGAGCAGCGCGAGCGAGGCGAGCAGGGGAGGGGTGCAGCGCATGGGCGGCGAGGTATACCGCAGCGATGGCCCCGCGGCTCACGCGCTCCGAGAGGCTCGGGCAGCGACTCGACGCCCTCGTCGCCTCGCACGACGCCGCGGCGCGCCGCGAGACGGACCCGGTGGGCCTCGTGCACCGCGCACCGCGCGCCGAGCAGGAGGTCGTCGGGCTGGTCGCGGCGCTGATCGCGTTCGGCAACGTCGTCGCCATCCGGGCCTCGGTGAAGCGGGCGCTGGCCGCCCTCGGGCCGCGCCCCACGGAGATCGTCGACGCGGCCTCACGCGACGAGCTGACCGCTCGGCTCGACGGCTTCGTGCACCGGGTCTACCGCGGCGAGCACCTCGCGACGCTGCTGGCCAACGCGGGGAGGGTGCGTCGCGAGGAGGGCTCGCTGGGCGCCTCGTTCGCGCGTCGGCTCGAGGCCCGGGGCGACTTTCGTGAGGCGCTCGCGGAGCTGGCCGACGACCTCCGCGGCCCGGACGCCGACCGCGGCCTGTCGCACCTCGTCCCCGACCCTCGGGCCGGCAGCGCGTGCAAGCGGCTGCTGCTCTACATGCGATGGATGGTGCGGCCGGCCGACGGCGTCGATCTGGGCCTCTGGCCCGTCTCGCCCGCGCACCTGGTGATCCCGGTCGACACGCACATCCACCGCATCGCCCGAAACGTGCGCCTGACGGAGCGGAAGACCGCGAGCTGGAAGACGGCCGAGGAGATCACCGCGCAGCTGCGTCGCTTCGATCCCGAAGACCCCGTCAAGTACGACTTCGCGCTCTGCCACCTCGGCGTCTCGCGGCAGTGCCCTTCGAAGCGCGATCCGGTGAAGTGCGGCGCGTGCGTGCTCCGCGAGGTCTGCCGCCATCAGCGCCGCAGGTAGCGCTTCAGCCGGCGGTCCCAGCGGGCGAGGACCTCGCGGTCCGAGAGCGCCGCGCCGCGCTCCACGCTCTCGCGCGAGACCTTCACCAGCCCGAGGTCGTGGAAGGCGCTCAGCGCGTTCTCGATCTTCTGGCGGGACAGCGCCTCCTCCAGCTCGATCTCGCCCGTCGCGAAGAGGCGGCGGCCCCGCGCGAGGGTCTGCTTCACCCAGTCCTTCTTCTTCGCTTCGCCCTGCGGGAGCGCGTCGAGGCAGAGCGCGGTCAGCCGATAGGACTCGAAGTAGCTCCGGAGGAGCTCCGCGTAGACGGGGACCAGGCTGTCCTCGACCGGGCGCAGGCCGTCGCCGTCGCGCTCGATCTCGCCCGCCTCGATCATGCGCCCCAGGGCGTCGTCGAAGATCTCGTCGAAGGTCGCGTCCGCCCGGAACATGAACTCGTACTTGAAGAGGCGCGAGAGGTTGGCGACGCGCTCCCGCAGCCGGTCCTCCAGCGGGCCGGCCTCCTCGCCGTTCGAGAGGGCCAGCAGCGCGGCCGAGATGAGCGCGCTGGGCACGAAGAAGCTGATCAGCGTGTTCTCGTGGTACTCGAGCGCGATCCGTCGGTCGCTCGGCACCGTCAGCACGTGCTCGCCCTCGACCTCGTCCGTCTGGACCAGCTTCGCGTCGGCGAAGAGCGCGATGGTCTCCTCGAGCGCGTCGGCGCGGAGCAGCGCGCGGGCCTCGCTGACCGAGAGCGGTTGCCCGGGCCGGTAGTCCGCGTCCCCCTCGATGACGGGCTTCGCGATCCGCGCGCCGAAGCGCGACAGCGCCGAGAGCAGCCACGCGGCCCGCTCGCGCAGGTCGTCCCGGGTCATGCCCCGCTTGCGGTGGCTCATGAGCGCGGTGGCGACCAGCGCGGCCGGCGTCACGGTGGTCACCCGGTCGATCTCGTGGGTGACGCGGTGCGCGATGCGGTTGATCAGCGCGCGGCGCTCGGCCGGCCGGAGCTCGCGCGGATCCTCGGTCTCACCCTCGCTCGGGTCGCCCCGGAGCCGGGCCGCCTCCGCGAGCAGCTCGTCCAGCTCGAAGATCTCCCCGAACTGAATGTAGAGCCGGCCGTAGCGGGACCTGAGCACGGTGGAGGTCCGCAACAGCCCGCCCACGCTCTCGGGCTCCTTCTCCCCGCCGCCGAGCTCGTGCGCGTACGCGCCCTGCTCGATCACGCGCTCGTAGCCGACCGAGATCGGCACGAAGCTCACCTTCGCGCTGGGCAGCTTCAGGCCCGCGTCGACCACCATCGAGAGCAGGCCGAGCTTGGGCGGCAAGAGCTTGCCCGTCCGGGAGCGGCCGCCCTCCATGAAGAACTCGACGTTCCAGCCCTCCACGAGGATCTTCCGCAGGTAGGCGTCGACGAGCGCGGTGTAGAGCCGCCGCCCGCGGAACGAGCGCCGGATGAAGAACGCGCCCGAGCGCCGCAGGAGCGGGCCGATGGGGAAGAAGGAGAGGTTGTCGCCCGCCGCGATGAGCGGGGGCGAGACGGCGTTCTGCGCCATCACGTAGCTCAGGACGAGGTAGTCGACGTGGCTCTTGTGCGACGGGAGCAGGATGATCGGCCCGCGCCGCGCCGCCTCCCGGACGCGCTCGAGGCCCTCCTGATCGACCACGAAGCCGTCGTAGATGCGTGTGAAGACCCACGTCAGGACGCGCGCGAAGAGGTTCACCGCGTTCGGGTCCATCATCGCGCAGAGCTTGCGGAGCTCCTTGTCCGCCTCTCGCTCCGCCTTCTCGATGGACATCTTGTGGTCGCGGGCGTGCCGCTCGATGTGCACGCGGACGCGCGGGCTGCGGATGAGCTCTTCGCGGATGCGCCCGGCCGTCTTCTTCGCCGGCCCGAGCACGATCTGGCGCTCGCGCTCCATGCGCCGGAGCACGGCGTAGCGGATGCGGTCGGCGGCCTCGGCGTCGGTCAGATCCTGGTGCTCGTCGAGGAACGCCGACAGGTCGAACGGCTCGCCGCTCCGGAGCTGCGCGTTCCGGTAGTTGAGCAGGAAGCGCAGGAACACGCGGAGCCGCCCCGGCCACTCGCTGGGGCCGAAGACCAGATCCATCAACGTGGGCTTCTTGTTGGGGGGCCGCTTGGTCCAGACGAAGGTCTGCGGCACGAGGAGGATCGGCCGGTCCACCTTGCGCGCCTGCTCGACGAGGGTCCGGATCAGATCGACGTCCAGCCCCTGGCCGGTGCGCTTCTCCCCGAGCGCGGGCGGCCGCCGCAGGAAGAGCAGGGCGCTCTCTTGCTCGTGGATGACCTTCGCGAGGGCCTCCTCCTGGGGCACCTGGCGCCGCAGCCGCAGTCGCCGACCACCTCGACCGAAGGGCTCGAGGATCCAGAGCCCGAGATCGTTGACGAAGCGGACCAGCGGGAGCCGGAAGCGCTTCACCAGGTAGTCCAGGCACAGGAAGTCGAGGACCGAGATCGAGCGCATCACGTAGACGACGATCCCGTTCGCGGCCGACTCGCGGACGTGATGGCTCCACTTCTCGTCGATCCCCATGTGCCGGAAGAAGCGCGCGTAGAGCCAGCGGAGCGCGCGGTTCGGCTCGAACGTGCCGGGCTCCGGCTGCTCCAGGGTGGAGAGGCCGGGGTCCTCGACCATGGGGCGGGGCGCCTCGCTCGGTCGCTGGCTCTGCGTGCGGGCTTCGTTCATGGGTGGCCGCGGTGTGGAGCGGCGACCGTAGCAACGTAGGCCCGAGGGCGGCCAGCCCCATCGAGCATCGGAGGCGCGCTCTCTGCTTGACAGTCCCAGGGGCCGCCGCTACACCACGCCGCCCATGCGCGCCGGGTCGTGCGCGCTCCATTTCGAGGCTTTTTCGATGCTCACGCATACAACTCGCGCCGTTACGACGGACGAAGTCGAGCGGAAGTGGCACGTGGTCGATGCCACGGACCAGCCGCTCGGTCGGCTCGCTTCCGAGATTGCGAAGGTTCTCCGCGGGAAGCACAACCCCGCGTTCACCCCGAACACCGACACCGGTGACTTCGTGGTGGTGGTCAACGCCGAGAAGGTGCGTTTGACGGGAAACAAGCTCAACCAGAAGCACCTCTACACCCACTCGGGCATCCCGGGCGGGTTGAAGTCGGAGTCGTACCGGCTCCTGCTCCAGCGCAAGCCGGAGATCGCCATCGAGAAGGCGGTCCGTGGGATGCTGCCCAAGACGAAGCTCGGTCGGAAGCTTCGTGCCAAGCTCAAGGTCTACGGGGGTCCGACGCACCCCCACGCGGCGCAAAAGCCCGAGCCGCTGAAGCTCTGAGAGGAATTCGAGAGTCATGCCCCAGGCGACGATTCATGGCCGTCCGTACGGCACCGGCAAGCGTAAGAACGCCATCGCCCGCGTCTTCCTCAGCCCCGGCGAGGGCACGGTGACGGTCAACGGCCGCACCTTCGAGGACTACTTCCCCCGCGAGGTGCTGCGCATGGTCGTGCAGCAGCCCTTCGACCTCCTCGAGGCGCGCGGCAAGTTCGACGTCCAGGCGACGGTCACCGGAGGCGGCGTCGCGGCTCAGGCCGAGGCGGTCCGTCACGGTATCTCCCGAGCCCTGCTGAACGTGGACGCGGAGCACCGCGGCACGCTCAAGAAGGCCGGCTTCCTCACGCGCGACTCCCGCAAGAAGGAGCGCAAGAAGCCCGGTCAGCCCGGCGCCCGCAAGAAGTTCCAGTACTCGAAGCGCTGATCGCGCTCGCCCGCTGACTTCCAATCGCCCCCCAGCCTTCGGGCTCGGGGGGCTTTCGCGTTTCCGTCGGTTGCGTCCGGCGGCCAAAGGAGGCAGAGACACGCCGTGCCGAACGTCAAAGCTGCAGTCGTCGGAGCGACCGGGTACACCGGCGCCGAGCTCGTCCGACTCCTCAGAGGCCACCCCGGCGTCGACCTCGTCTCGCTCGTGGGCAACTCCACCGCGGGCGAGCCCATCGCCTCGGTGCTGCCGAGCCTGGTGGGCCTCGTGGACGGTGAGGTCCAGGCGTGGAACCCCGCCGTGATCGCCGAAGAGGCGGAGGCGGTCTTCTGCGCGCTGCCGCACGGGGCGAGCGCCGAGAAGGTGGGGCAGCTCCGGGACGCCGGCTTGGTCGTGCTGGATCTGTCGGCCGACTACCGCCTGTCGAGCCTCGATGTCTATCGCCAGTGGTACGGCGAGCACGGCGATCCCGAGCGGGTGGGGCGCGCGGTCTACGGCCTGCCGGAGCTCCACCGCGCGGCCCTGCGAGAGGCCGATCTGATCGCGGTGCCCGGCTGCTACCCGACGGCGAGCATCCTCCCCGTCGCGCCGCTGCTGAAGGAGGGCGCGGTCACCGTGGACGGCCCGATCGTCATCGACGCGAAGAGCGGCGTGAGCGGCGCGGGCCGCGGCGCCAAGCCGCGCACCCACTTCCCCGAGACCGCGGAGAGCTTCCGGGCCTACGCGATCGCCGGACGGCACCGCCACACGCCCGAGATCGAGCAGGAGCTGTCCCGCATGGCCCAGCAGGCGGTGCGCGTGATCTTCTCGCCCCACCTCGTCCCGATGACCCGCGGCATCCTCTCGACGATCTACCTCCGGCCCAGCGCGGGGGTGAACGCGGTGCGCTGCACGGAGATCGCGCGCGCCTTCTACGAGGGATCGCCCTCGGTGCACGTGCTCGACCCCGATAGCAACCCTGATACCCTCTGGGTGCGCGGCTCGAACCGCTCGCTCGTCTCCTACACCGACGACGCCCGCAGCGGATGGGTCGTCGCGCAGGGGGCGATCGACAACCTCGTCAAGGGAGCCTCCGGGCAGGCGATCCAGTGCCTGAACGTGCGCTTCGGGCTCGAAGAGGGCGCGGGGCTCGGCGGCTCGGCGATCTGGCCCTGAAGCGATGGACAAGCCCGACGGTGCCATCCGCGTTCTGCACGTCTCGGACATCCACGTCGACGTGCCGCTCCGCCACGTGCCCCTCGGGGGCTGGGCCGGCAAGCGCCTCATGGGGGGCGCCAACCTCGTGCTCCGGCGCGGGAAGCACTTCCGTCGTGTCCGCGAGAAGGTGAAGGTTCTCGATCGTTTCTGGCGCGAAGCTGGAGTCGATCTCGTCTTGTGTACGGGCGACTACACCGTGCTCGGCACCGAGGCGGAGCTCGCCGCGGCGCGGGAGGTGATCGCCCCGCTCACCGAGGCCCCGCTCGGCTTCGTGACCGTCCCGGGCAACCACGACGTCTACGTGCCCGACGCGGTGGGCCGCTTCGAGCGCTTCTTCGGCGATCTGCTCGAGACCGATCTCCCGGACCTGAAGACCGACGGCGACTGGCCGATCGTCCGCCTCGTGGGTGACACGGTGGCGGTGGTGGCGGTGAACTCGGCGCGCCCCAACCCGCATCCCTGGCGCTCGAGTGGTCGCATCCCCGATCCCCAGCTCGACGCGCTGCCTGGTATCTTCTCTGATTCCAGGTTGGCGGGTCGGTTCGTCTTCGTGATCACGCACTACGCGCCCCGCCTCGCGTCGGGCAAGCCGGACTCGTTCACGCACGGGCTGGTCAACGCGGAGGCCTTCCTGAGCCAGTGCGCGGCCGTCGAGCGGGGGGCGATCCTCCACGGCCACGTGCACCACTGCTTCCACCTGAAGGTGGAGGGCCTCCGCGCGTCGCTCTTCGGCGCGGGCAGCACCACGCAGGACGATCGCGAGGGGCTCTGGCTCTTCGACATCGAGCCGGACCGGGTGAGGGCGGCGCGCGGCGGCTGGGTCGGCGATCGCTACGCGCTCACCGGATCGCCCTTCGAGGTCAGGTGATCGACGCTTTCTTGGTCGATGTAGGATAGCGGTGCACAGTGTGGGCTCTCTAGGAGGTCCCATGCTGCAGCCCGCCACCGTGCTCCCTGGCTCTCGTCGCTCCCTTCGCCGGGCGGTTCGCCTCGACGCGGAGCTCGCCTCGACCAGCTGGGAGCGCGTGCGCCCGCACCGCGTCCTGGACCTGTCTCCCGAGGGCATGTGCGTGGCCGCGGGCACGCGCCTGCCGCTGGGCGAAGACCTCGTGGTGTCCTTCACGCCGCCGGGCTGGTGGCTCCATGGGGAGCTGTCGCTCTTCGCCAAGGTCGTGCGCAGCGTGCCCCGGCTCTCGGGTGAGCCGGCGAGCATGGGCCTGAGCTTCCTGGACATGCCGCACGGCGCGCAGGACGAGCTGGCGCGCTGCCTCCGCGGGCGGCCGCCGCCGCTCCCCAAGCGTCGCCACCCCACGCGCCGCGAGCTGGTCTGGGTCGATCTCCTGGTCACCTACGAGGAGGACCTGGGCGATCGCGTCAACACCGTCGAGTGGAGCGAGATGGTGGCGGCCGAGGAGATCGAGGCGGCGCTCGATCCCTCGCCGATCGGCGGGCTGCTCACCGGCGGCCGGCGGCCCTACCGCTGGAAGCACGCGGCCTGAGCCGAGCCGGCCTCAAGAGCCCGAGTCGTCATCCTGCAGATAGGCGATGGTCTTGACCATCGTGACGACGCGCTCGCGCTGATCGGCCGAGAGGGTCGTGAAGCGCACGCCCATGCCCGGGTTGAGGTTGTCGCCGCCTTGCTTGACGGGGTTGATCCAGACCACCTCGCCGTCGAGCTCCAGCGCGTCGGCGTCGCCGAGCCCGAAGCGCAGCTGGAGCGTCGTGCCCACCTCGGCCGGCTCGTCGGTGCGGATGAAGATCCCCATCTCGCTGATGTTGGTGATGTACGAGAAGAGGAAATGATCCTCGCTCGCCCAGTCCACGCTCAGCCGGGTGTCGAACCGCTCGTAGCTGCGGCGATTCGCCCCCCCGTCGGTGCCCTCGTCCACCATCGCGTCCTGCCTACCATCGACCCGGCCAGCGGGGAAGGGGGGGACCTCAACGAACCGGCAGGACGCCGGCGCGGGCGCGGTTCTCCTCGTCGGCGGGGCCACGCTTGACCTCGAGGCGTGACTCGCCGGCGTAGAAGCCCAGGTAGATCGTGAGATTGCCGCGCCGGTAGTTGGCGGGCACGGCGAGCTCCTGGCGATCGACGACGATGTCCCCGGGCTCCCAGAGCCGCACCGGGTAGCGGCCGTCGACCGGCACGTGATCGCCGTTGATGCGCATGCCGGGGCCGTCGATGTGCACGAACGGCTGGTAGCTGCCGGGCACGGGCGCGAGCACGCGGAAGTACCAGATGATGCTGAACGACTCGCCGGGGCCGACGTAGGTCTCGTGCGGCAGCTCGAGGTCGTAGCCGAGCAGCTCGATCCGGTCGTCGAAGCTCACCGAGATGGGGTGCTGGATGTCGGGGGGCTCGTCGCGGACGGCGTCGGCGAGGTAGTTCTGGTTCTCGACCCCCTCGACCGGCTGGTTGGTCGCGAGGATCATGCGGGCGCTGCGCGCGTCGGCGACGAAGACGTGCCGCTCGCTGCGCCGGCGGTAGTCCCGGTCGATCGAGGCCAGATCGTCGGCGCGGAACGCCACCCAGACCCGCTCGTCGCGTTGCAGGAACTGGATGAGCTCGGCCTGACTGTCGAGCTCCACGATCTCCCCGGACGCGTAGTACGCGGCCGCGCGCCCGCCGACCCGGAACTCACCGAGCGGCTCGCCCTCGGACGCGAGGCGGTTGTAGGTGTCGTAGACCTCGCGCGGGGAGAAGTGGCTGCTGAGCTGCGGCTGGAAGACCAGCGCCGCGTAGCCCCCGACCACCACCCCCGCGAGGATGCCCGGCACCAGTCGGTAGCTGCCCAGCTTCGCGAACAGGAACAGCAAGAACCGCATCCCGCCGACGGCGAGGCAGACGCCAGGCACGATGAAGACGAAGGCGCGCCCGACCCGGATGGCGAGCGTGGTCATCTGGAGGGCTCGCGCGATCGGCTCGGGGGCCACCCAGGCCGCGGCGCCGAAGCCGAAGATCGAGAGGGTCAGCAGCCCGATCAGGACGAGCCAGATGCGGTAGCCGATCCCGCGCTTCCACTGCGCCTCGAGGAGCGCGGCCGGCACGAAGAGGCGCCAGACCGTGCGCGCGTCATCCCGGAACGCCCGGTGCGGGCTCGAGGGATCGGCGGCGAGGCCGAGGCCGAGCAGGCCACCGAACGCGAGGAGGAACGCCGCCCACACGTACTTCGGGTTGAAGACCTCGGGGACCTCGATGCCCTCAACGGGCAGCCCCTCGATCGGTCCGACCGGGTAGGCGCGGAAGTCGCGCACGATGAGCCCGACGAAGAGGAAGGTCACGACCGCGGTGCCCCACCAGCCACGGCGCGTGCGCTCCACGTCGTGCAGCACCAGGGCGACCGCGCCCGCGGCGCCCACGAGCGGGAGGAAGGTCGCCGGGCCGAAGCGCGCCGCGAAGAGCGCCTGGGCGAGGAAGCCAAACGCGACCCAGGCCACGAGCCCGAGGCGGAGCGCGTTCTCTTCGGGGTGCGCCACGCGCGGCGCGTCCGGCGCGTCTCGATACGGGGCGAGGAGGCGGGGCTCGAGCGCCGAGGCCGGGGTCCCGCTCGGCGAGCCCATCAGGAGCCGCGCCAGCGCGAGCGGCAGCAGCGCGCTCCACGGCGCGAAGCTGTGGAAGAGCCGCTCGATGCCGACCTCCCAGGTGGGCGGGTCGCCGCCGCGCGGCACGCCGCCGGTCCAGAGCCCGAAGTCCGCGTAGTCGGCCCAGATCGCCCGGCCCGTGCCGACCAGCACGATCACCGCGGCGGCGAGCACGCCGAGCGCGACGTACCCGCGGGTGGCCTGCGCGAAGGGGGGCTTCGCCTCGCCGCGCGCCGCGATGGCGACGCCGGCCGCGAGGAGCGGGGGCGCGACGCCGAGGAGCACGCCGCTCGTCATCGCGGCGAGGACCACGCTGACGGCGAGCCCGGCCAGCCAGAGCCCGAGCGCGAGGCGCCGACGCTTCTCGTCCGCCGCAGGCTGCGCGGGGAGGAAGACCGCGCTCATCGCGCAGAGGAAGACGGCGGCGGAGGTCAGGAAGCCGGGCGCGGCGCCGAGCATCTGGCGCGCATTGAAGAGGAACAGCGGGCTCGACCCGGCCACCAGCGCGGCCCAGGTCCCGGCGCGGCGGCCGGCGAAGCGCGCCACGAGCCAGAAGCAGAGGGCCACCGCGCCGAGGCCGCTCATCGCCATCGGCAGGCGCCCCGACCACTCGTGGATGCCGAAGAGCGTGAAGCCCTGCGCGATCAGCCACACGGTGAGCGGCGGGCGATCGATCGCCCCCGCCTCACCCGCCGCGAGCTGGCGGGCCAGATCCGCGACGGACAGCTCCCACGGATCCCAGATCCCGAACGCGTTCAGACGAGCGAACGCGAGGACCGCGACGATCCCGAGCGCAGCGGCGGCGGCGATGCGCCCCTGTCGACGGCTCCACTCCATGAAAAAGCAATCGCGGGCGCTGGGCCCGCGGCGACGGGAGACTAGCAGACCGCGCGGTCACGGCTACCCATCAGTCGGTCGCGGCAGACCATCGCTGCCGCCCGGCGCGCTGGTGGACCGTCGCTCAGGTGTGGCTGGGGGGCCACCATGCAAAGCGGGCTCTCACATCCCCAGCCCGGCAGGGCAGCTCGCCTTGCGGCGCTTCCCCCGCCACCCACGCCAGCCGACGAGCACCAGCAGCGCGAGCCAGGGTGAGGGCCGCAGCCCTCGTGGGGCCGCGCGGCAGCTGCACCCCGCGTTGTCGGGCACGACCTCGCCCGCGTCGGTCGGGGGCCCGGCGTCGAGCGCCGGCGCCGCGGCGTCAGACCCGGCGTCGAGCGCGGCGCCGGCGTCGGACGAGACCGATCCATCCGCGGCGAGGCCTGCGTCCGACGCCGTGCCTGCGTCCGACGCCGGGCCCGCGTCGACGAGTCCCCCGTCCGGAGCTCCCGCGTCCATGCACATCGGGAGGTCCTCGGGACAGGCGACGCCGGCTCCGTCACACACCTCGGCGACATCGCAGGGCGCGCCGGTCGCGGCGCGGCAAACGGTGCCCCCCGAGGCGAGGGCGTCGGGGGGACAGCCGGCGCTCACGCCGTCGCAGGTCTCCTGCGGATCGCACGCGCCGGTCCCGGACCGACACAGGACCCCTGCGGGCAGCAAGGCATCCGCCGGGCACTCGAACGCGGTGCCGTCGCAGCGCTCGGCCTCGTCGCAGTCCCCGTCCGCGGCGCGGCACACCGTGCCGGCGGCCAGCGCGCGGTCCCTCGGACACACCTCCTGCAGGTCGGAGCAGGTCTCTTCCGCGTCGCAGACCCCCGCGGCGGCGCGACAGACGAGCGTTCGCGCGATCGCTCCACGATAGGGGTTGCAGTGCCCGTCGATGCTCCGTGTCTCCGAAGACACGCAAGACGCGCAGACGTCGCCGCATGGCCGGTCGCAGCACACCCCGTCGACGCAATGCCCGGTGATGCACGTGCTGCCGTCGATGCACGTCTCGCCGACTCGCGGGTACACCACCGCCCGACCGGTGCCCATCACGGGGGCGCCCAGCACGATCCGGGTGGCGTCGCCGGCCATGTCGGCGGAGCGCCCGTACTCCTGCGAGAAGCCCGTGCCGCCTCTCGTCTCCCCGTCCGGGGCCCAGACGCCCGCGCTCCGCACGAACGCGAAGGCGCGCCCGTTGATGCTCGTGGCGGTCGGGGCGCCCACCACGACGTGACTGCCCGTGGCGTCGATGGCGACCGCGTCGCCGAACTCCCCGCCCGTGTGGCTGAGGGTCTCCTCGCGGGTCCACGTCGTCCCGGCCCGCACGAACACGAGCGCCTCGTTCGAGCCTGGGGCGCCTGCGATCAGACGCGTGGCCGAGTCGTCGATCGCGACGCTGGCTCCGAGGTCGGTGCGGAACGGCGCGGGACGGAGCTCCTGCTCCAGGCCCCAGGCGGAGCCGTCCCAGGCGAACACGTAGACCGCGCGGCGCAGCGGCGCGCCGAGCGCGGCGCGGCTTCCGTCGGGCGCCAGGGCGACCGCTTCTCCCAGCCTCGCGGTCGACGGCGCGGACACCGTGAGGGTCGCCGAGCGTGACCACGAGGCGCCCATCCGATCGAAGACGAAGACCTCTTCGCTCCATGGGGATCCGATCAGCAGCCGGCTTCCCGCCCCGTCCATCGCCACCGAAGCGCCGAAGCGGCCTCGGATCCCGGCGACCGGAGGCGCCAAGATCGTCTCCACCGACCACGTCGCGCCCGAGCGCGCGAAGACGTACACGACCCCGTCGCCGCCGATCGCCCCCGCTGCGACGCGTGTGCCGCTCGCGTCGATCGCCACCGACGTCCCGAGGAGGGCGTGACCCGCGCCGGTCACGCCCAGCCTCTGCTCCAAGCTCCACGAGCGCCCGGAGCGGACCCACACGCTCAGCTCGCCGCGCGCGAGCCCGAAGCTGGGCGCGTCGGCGCGCGGTTCGCCGACGACGACGCGGGTCCCGGACGCGTCCATCGACACGCTCTCGCCGGCGCTGCCATCGGTGGAGCCGCCGCGCAGGGTCGCCTCCTCCTCGCCCACGAAGTGCGCGCTCGCCACCCCCGCCGACATCGTGAGTGACAGGATGGCGAAGGCCGACAGTCGCAACATGAGTCGATGGTACGCGATCCAGCGACCGGCACGGACGTCTCTCGGCGAGCGGTGCGACGCGCCCGACGGGACCGTCAGTCGGTCGCGCCCGACTCGGGCTCCGGCTCGTCGTCGTCTCCCTCGGGGGCCGGGGCGACGGGGATCTGGGTGAGCTCGCGCTGGAGCTCGCGGACCTGACGTCGATAGCGGCCGAGGTAGGCCGAGGACATCATGCGGCCGGGGCCGTTGAGCTCCGCCTGCGGATCGATGAAGCGGCCGTGTCGCTTGAGCCCGAAGTGCAGGTGCGGGCCCGTGGAGCGGCCGGTCGAGCCGACGTAGCCGATCACCTGCCGCTGGGTGACGGTGTCGCCCTGTGAGAGCCCCGAGGCGAAGCGGCTGAGGTGGGCGTAGTGGGTCTCGTAGCCGTTGGCGTGACGGATCGAGACGAGGTTCCCGTTGGCGCCGCGCGGACCGATCACGGTGATGGTGCCGTCGGCCGCGGCCCAGACCGGGGTGCCCGTGCTGGCCGCGTAGTCGACCCCGTTGTGGGGGTGGATGCGGCGGAGGATCGGGTGCATCCGGCGCGGATCGAAGGGCGAGCTGATGTGGTCGTAGCGGAGCGGCGTGCGCAGCCATCCGCCGTGCACCGCGCGCCCGGTCTCGTCGTAGAAGTCGCCCGAGCCCTCGCGCGGCTCGTAGAAGAAGGCCTGGTGGTGCCCGAGCCGCTGCCCGTTCACCTCGAGCGCGTGCACGGTGCCGTAGCGGAGCAGCTCTCCGCCGACCCGCTCCTCGTCGACGATGATCCGGAAGGTGTCGCCCGCGCGGGTGTGGGTGTTGAAGTTCACCTCGCGCGCGAAGGTCTCCACGAACACGCCGACGAGGGTGCGGCCGAGGCCGACGCGCTCGAGGGCGCTGCCGAGCGAGGAGCGGATGGTGCCGCCGCGGCGGATGCGCACGCGCTCGATCGGGATGGGCACCTGCCGACCGACCAGCGTGCCCTCGTCGTCGCGGGTCGCCTCGTAGATCTGCGTGATGCTCGCGTTGTAGGTGAAGCGGCGGAGGGTGCCGTCCTCGTTCCGCACGAAGATCATCTCGTGCCCCGGGCGGCAGCGGCGGAAGTCCATGACGCCGTCGAGCGCGGCGATCAGGGCGTCCGCCTCCTCTCCGGTGCAGCCCGCGTCCACCAGGGCCGGTCGGAAGCCGCGCGCGTCTCCGAAGGGGCGCACGGTGCGCGTGGCGCCGTCCTCGAGCTCTTCGGTCGGGGCGGGCGTCGCGGCCGCCTCGGCCTCGGGCTCGGTCGGCGCCTCGGGCTCGGTGGCTCCGCCCGGGGCGACGGCCTCCGCGGTCTCCGCCCACGAGCCGGGCTCCGGCGCCGCGGCGGCTCCCTCGAGCGAGGCCTCGTCCGCGGAGTCGCCCGCGCCGTCACCCGAGAGGCCCGGGTAGACGAACAGCGCGACGAGCCCCAGGACGAGCAACAGCCCTCCGGCTCCCAGGGCGACGGCTCGCTTCAAGCGCGTCGAGCGGACGTCGTCGCGCAGGAGCGGGATGTCGACCGAGGGGAGCGGACGGTGCTGTACCTCGTCCCGGACCTCCGGCATGCCGCGGAGGGTGACAGCGGGGCGGGGAGGGCGCAACGGACGGCGTGAGCCCGGCCAGACGCCCCCGAGCAGTGGCCCGTCGGCTCAGGCGTCGAAGAGCCCGATCGACCAGCGGAGCGTGTCGCGATCGATGTTGTGCCCGCTGTGCACGAGGACGACCTTCTTCCGCGCGAGCTCGTGCCGGAGCTTGTACGCGGCGGCGTAGGTCGCGGCCGCGGCGCCCTCGGCCACGTTGTGGGTCGTCTCGAGCGCGGTGCGGACCGCCTCCCGCATCTCGTCCTCGGTCACGAGCACGATCCGGTCGATCTTGTCCTTGACGATCTCGAACGGCATCTCGAACGCGAAGCGGGTCGCGAGCCCGTCGGCGAAGGTGTCCGCGCTCTCGATCTCGAGCGGCTTGCCCGCCTCGAGGCTCTTGGCCAGCGCGCACGCCCGCTCCGCCTGCACGCCGATGATCTCGACGTCCGGCTTGAGGGTGCGCAGCGCGATGACGGTGCCGCTGATGAGGCTGCCGCCCCCGATGGGCACGATGATCGCGTCCAGATCCGGCAGCTCCTCCGCGACCTCCATCGCGTAGGTGCCGACCCCCGCGATGAGGAGCGGCTCGTTGGCCGGGTGCACGTAGCGGAGCAGCTCGTTGTCGGCGTGCGCCTCGGCCTCCGCGCGGGCCTCGTCGAAGTCGCGGCCGTGGACCACGACCTCACCCCCGAGCGCGTCCATGATCGCGTTCTTCTCGGGGTTGTTGCCCTTCGGCACGTAGATCACCGCGCGGGACCCGAAGGTCCGGGCGGACCACGCGAGCGAGAGCCCGTGGTTGCCGCGGGTGGCGGTGATGACCCCGCGCGCGCGCTGCTGGTCGGTCAGGTTGGCGAAGAGGTTGACGCCTCCGCGCACCTTGAACGCGCCGATGGGCAGGTGGTTCTCGTGCTTGACGTAGGCGTCGAAGCCGAGCCGCCCGCTCAGGAGCGTGTAGCGGTACAGAGGGGTGCGGGGCAGGTAGCGGTGAACGACCGGCCACGCGCGGAGGATCTCGGGGAATTCGACGGGCATGAGCTCGCGGACCTCGATTCGCGGGTGCGCGAGGATAGCAGGCTCGGGCCGCCTCGGCCTCTTTGTGATCCGTCGCTTGACAGGTCTCGAGCCCGGCGGTAATCACTCGCTCCGTTTCGCGGCCGGGCTCTCTCCGGCCCGGAAGACCGAAGGCACGTAGCTCAGTGGTAGAGCACTACCTTGACACGGTAGTGGTCGGCGGTTCGACCCCGCCCGTGCCTAACCCGCGCCGCCTCCCATCAGAGGCCCTCCCTCAGAGGTCACGGCGCATTCACCCACCGTGCACCAACCCATCCCCCGCCAGCCCGCCCCGCTCACATGAGCGCCGCTCCCAGGATTCCTCGGAGCGATCGCGTGGCGCGCTCATGATGTCGGGATGCGACGCGCCTGCTCGGCGCGGTCGAGGCTCGGATGGCGTGGGTTCCGCGACGGCTCTTGTAGTCCGCGGCCGTAGGTTTCATCATCGCGTGGCTCACCCGAGTGGGTGCACCCGCGCGCATCGCGTCCATCGAAGGGCAGCGCCCTTCCAGCAGGAGGTAGAGAGTCATCGGTAGGCGTCGTTTCGATCCGCGTCGGCAGCAGTTCTCCGGCCCCCGCATCAATGACCGCATTCGCGTGCCGGAGGTCCGTGTGATCGGCGCCGAAGGCGAGATGCTCGGCATCATGGCCACCATCGACGCGAAGAAGCTCGCGCGCTCGAAGGAGCTCGATCTGGTCGAGGTCAATCCCAAGGCCCAGCCGCCTGTCTGCAAGGTGATGGACTTCGGGAAGTACAAGTACGAGGAGTCCAAGAAGAAGCGGGCCTCTCGGAAGGCCCAGGTCCAGGTGGAGCTCAAGGAGGTCAAGCTCCGTCCGAAGACGGACGAGCACGATCTCGAGTTCAAGGTGAAGCACGCGCGTCGCTTCCTCGAGGAGGGCAACAAGGTGAAGGTCACCTGCCGCTTCCGGGGGCGCGAGATCACCCACCCCGAGACCGCTCGTCGGCAGCTCGACTACATGATGGAGCAGTGCATCGACATCGCCATCATGGAGCAGCAGCCCCGCATGGAGGGGCGGACGATGACCTGCATCATCGCCCCCAAGCAGGAGATCCGTGCGCGCGTGGTGGCCCAGGCCGCTCACGCCGCGAAGGAGGCCCTGCGTCGCGCCGAGGGCGACAAGGGCGGCCGCCGTGACACGTCGTCGGACGACGATGGAGATGGCGACGACGACGACGGGCGCGGCGAAGAAGAAGAGTAGCCGTTCGGCGGCCACCGCCGCTTGACGCAGCCCAGAACCCCTGCAAGAACTCCGGACCCCGCGCGGGGCCGCGTGCGCGCTGGCCTCCGCGTTCACCCAAGGGAGCTGTCTGATGCCCAAGATGAAGACCCACAGTGGCGCCAAGAAGCGCTTCAAGGTCACCGGTACGGGTCGCGTTCGACGCGGCAAGGCCAACAAGAGCCACATGATGATCGGCAAGGCCAAGCGCCGACTTCGCCGGCTTCGCAAGAACGACATGGTCGACAAGGCCGACGAGCGCAACGTCCTTCGCATGCTGGCGAAGGCCTGAGGGAGACGCGAAATGCCCAGAGCCAAGCGTGGTTTCAAGGCGCGTCGTCGCCGCAAGAAGGTCCTCAAGCACGCCCGTGGATTCTACGGGGCGCGCAGCCGCATCTTCGGTGACGCCGTCGAGCAGGTGCGCCGTGCGTGGCGCGAGTCGTACATCGGCCGCCGCCGCAAGAAGCGCGACTTCCGTCGCCTGTGGATCATCCGCATCAACGCCGCGGCGCGCCTTCACGGCATGACCTACAGCAAGCTGATGCACCGTCTGAAGGCGTCCGACGTGGCGCTCGATCGCAAGATCCTCGCGGACCTCGCCCTGCGCGATCCGGGTGGCTTCAAGGCGGTCGTCGACGCGGTCGCCGGCTGAGCGAGCCTCGAGTCGAGCCGGCAGAACGTGTCGATGGATGCCCGCTGCGGTCGCACCGCAGCGGGCTTCCTCGCATCAGGGATCTCACCTCCAGGGAAGTCAGGTCGATGAGCGAATCCGAAGCGGTGGAACAGTTCGAGCGGGGTCTGTCGGCCGTGGCGGGCGCGCAGGCGAGCGCCTTCGCGGACGCGAAGTCCGAGCAGGCGCTGCGCGAGGCGAACGCGAAGCTGGTCGGTCCGCAGGGGGAGCTGACCAAGCTCCTCAAGCTGATGCCGAAGCTGCCGAAGGATCGGCGGCGCGAGCTCGGCCAGAGGGCGAACGCGGTCAAGACGGAGATCCAGAAGGCGTTCGAGGGCGCCCTGGAGCAGCTGGCGCGCGCCGAGCGGGAGGCCGAGCTGACCGGGCCCGCGCTCGACGTGACGCTCCCCGGCCGGAACGTGCGCCGCGGTCGCCTGCACCCGCTGACCCGCACGATCCACGAGCTGATGGACGTCTTCGTGGCCCTCGGCTTCGACGTCGCCGACGCCCCCGAGATCGACTTCGCGTCCCACAACTTCGACAAGCTCGGCTTCCCGCCCGATCACCCCGCGACGGACATGCAGGACAGCTTCTTCGTGAAGCGGCCGGACGGAAAGCCGGATCTCGACGTCGTGCTCCGGACGCACACGACGACCATCCAGGTCCACCAGATGAAGGATCGCGAGCCGCCGATGGCCGTGATCTGCCCCGGCGCGGTCTACCGCCGGGACGACGACGCGACGCACTCGCCGATGTTCGCCCAGATCGACGGCTTCGCGGTCGACGAGGGGCTGACGTTCGCCCACCTCAAGGGCGTGCTCACCGCGTTCGTGCGGCGCCTCTTCGGCGAGGTGGTGCCGGTGCGCTTCCGCCCGAGCTACTTCCCCTTCGTCGAGCCGGGCGCCGAGCTCGACATGGGCTGCGTGTTCTGCGAGCCGTGGACCGAGGCCGGCTCGGCGACCCAGCGGGATCGCACTCGAGCTTGCCGCGTGTGCAAGGGCACCGGGTGGATGGAGATCCTCGGCTGCGGGATGATTCACCCCGTCGTCTTCGAGGGCCTCGGCATCGACCCGCAGCGCTACACCGGCTTCGCGTTCGGCATGGGCATCGACCGGATCGCCATGCTCCGCCACGGGGTGGCGAACATTCGCCTCCTCTACGAGAACGACCCGCGCTTCCTCTCCCAGCTCTGACGAACGGAAACGAACGATGAAGGCATCTCATCGCTGGTTGTGCGAGCTCTCGGGCGTCGACGCGACGCCCGCCGAGGTCGCGGAGCGGCTGACGCGGCTCGGGCTCGAGGTGGAGGACGTGGAGGTGCACGGCCAGCACCTCGACCACGTCGTCGTCGCCGAGGTGCGCGCGGTCGAGGCCGTGGAGGGCAAGGACAAGCTCCAGCTCGTCACGGTCTGGGACGGGGAGGGCGATCGCAAGGTGATCTGCGGCGCGCCGAACGTGCCCGCGCCCGGCGGCCGCGTCCTGCTCGCCAAGCCCGGCGCGGTGCTCCCCGGCGACTTCGAGATCGCCGAGCGCGAGGTCGGCGGCGTCGTCTCGAGCGGCATGCTCTGCAGCGAGACCGAGCTCGAGATCGGCTCGGCCGAGTCGGGCATCGTGGTCCTCGGGCCCGGCGATCCCGGCAAGCCCGGGCAGCTCGCGCGCGACGCGCTCGGCCTCGAGGATCACGTCTTCGAGATCGGGCTGACCCCGAACCGCCCCGACTGCCTCGGGCACGTCGGTCTGGCCCGCGAGCTCGCGCTCGCCTTCGACGTCTCGTTCGGGACGCCGAGCCCCGGGTTCCCGACCCGGCTCGTGTCGGGCGTGGCCCGCGAGGAGCTCGCCGAAGAGCTGCCCTTGATCGAGGGCCCGAACGCGCCCGCGACCGACACGCTCACGCTCGTCGATCCGCGCGAGGGCGTACCGACCGTGGTGCCGATCCGCATCGACGCGCCCGATCGCTGTCCGCGCTACGCGGGCGGGGTCGTCCAGGGCGTCAAGGTCGGCCCCTCTCCCTTCTGGCTCCGCTACCGCCTCCACGTGCTCGGGGTCCGCTCGATCGACAACGTCGTCGACGTGACGAACCTCGTGCTGTTCGAGCTCGGGCACCCGATCCACGCCTTCGACATGGCCCGCCTGCGCGGCCCGGAGATCGTCGTGCGCCTGGCCGAGGAGGGCGAGAAGATGGCCACCCTCGACGACGTCGAGCGGACCTTCACCGCCGACGATCTCCTGATCTGCGACGGCGGCGGCCCGGTCGCGGTGGCCGGGGTCATGGGCGGCGCGGACACCGAGATCCGGAAGGACACCCGCGACGTGCTCATCGAGGTCGCGTACTTCGATCCGCGCTCGATCCGGCGCACGAGCCGCCGGGTCGGGCTCCACACCGACTCGAGCCATCGCTTCGAGCGCGGCGTCGATCCGAACGCGGTGCCGTGGGCGATGCGCCGCGCGGTCTCTCTGCTCTGCGGGCTCGCGGGAGGCGCCGCGGCGCCCATCGCGCGCGACGTCTACCCCGAGCCGGTGCGGTCGGTGCAGATCGAGCTCGATCCGGCGCACGTGGGCCGACTGATCGGCGCGCCGATCGAAGACGGCGAGAGCCGCAAGGCGCTCGACGCGATCGGCTGCGCGATCTCCCCCGGCGAGGAGCGGGGCTGGCGGGTCAGCGCGCCGACGTGGCGCCCCGATCTCGCGCGCCCGGAGGACCTGGTCGAGGAGGTCGCGCGGATCCGCGGCTACGACGCCATCCCGACCGAGCTGCCGCGCGTGCTGCCGTCGGGGCGCGGCGTGTCGCCACGGCAGCGCGCCGCCCGGCGGCTCAAGGAGGCGGCGGCCGATCTCGGGCTTCTCGAGGCGGTCAACTTCTCGTTCGTCTCCGAGGCGGACCTCTCCCGGAGCCGCGTGCGCACGGACGCGGTGGCGGTGGCCAACCCCCTCAGCGAGGAGCGCGCGGTGATGCGCACGTCGCTGCTGCCCGGGCTCCTCTCGGACGTGGGCCGGGCCCGGCGCCATCAGTCTCGTTCGGTGGCACAGTTCGAGGTGGCGCGGGTCTATCTCCCGTCCAGCGAGGCGCTCCCGGACGAGCGGCTCGAGCTGGGGCTCGTGCTCGCGGGGGAGCGGATCAGCCACGTCGGCGACGCGGGGCGCTACGACTTCTATGACGGCAAGGGCGCGCTCGAGTCGATCCTCGAGGCCGCCTTCGGCGTGCGCCCCGAGGTCGCGCTCGACGACTCGCTCGCCGAGACCCACCCCTACCTGCACCCGCGCCGCAGGGCGATCGTGCGCGTGCGGGGCGCGGTGGTCGGCGCGGTCGGCGAGATCCACCCCGACGTCGGGGACGACTGGGATCTCGACGTGCGCGTCGTCTACGCCACGCTCGGGGTCGACGTCTTGCTCGACGCGCTGCGCGACGGCGGGCTGCCGCAGGCGCGGCCCCTCCCTCGCTTCCCGGCGGTGACGCGCGACCTCGCGCTCCTCGTGGCGCGCGAGATGGAGGCGGCCTCGGTGGAGAGCGCGTTGCGTGAAGCGGGCAGCCCGCTCGCCGAGGACGTGCAGCTCTTCGACGTCTACGAGGGCAAGGGCGTCCCGGAAGGGCAGAAGAGCCTCGCCTATCGCATCGTCTACCGCGACCCGGACGCCACCCTGACGGACAAGCGGGTGGAGAAGGCGCACGCCGCCGTGAAGAAGGCGGCGACGGCCCAGCTCGGGGCGAGCCTGCGGGAGTGACGCAGGCGCTTGAGATTCCACGGCTTTCGTGATTACCTAGGCGTCCGTTGGGAGGCCGGGCGATGACCAAAGCCGAGATCGTCGACAGCGTCTACGAGAGGGTCGGAGGCTTCTCCAAGAAGGAGGCCGCCGAGGTTGTCGAGGCCGTGTTCGACACGATGAAAGAGACGCTCGCCGCAGGCGAGAAGATCAAGATCTCCGGCTTCGGCAACTTCGTCGTGCGCGACAAGAAGCAGCGGGTGGGTCGCAACCCGCAGACCGGCGCGCCCATCCCGATCTCCGCGCGGCGCGTGCTGACCTTCAAGCCGAGCCAGGTGCTCAAGGGCGTGCTCAACCCGCACCGCGCGGAAGGCGACGACGACGTCCGGGCCGACAGCGCGCCCGGTCCGCGCGCCGAACAGCCGCAATCCCACGAGTGAAGCCGCCGAGGGCCCCGTAAAGGGGGCAGCGCGAAACGTCCTGAGGCGCGGGGTCCCTCCCGCGTGGTATCCATCCGTCTCTCTCGCGTCCCCGGCTCGCACGCATGTCACCGCCTCGCCCGCTCCCGGACAAGCTCTTCTTCCGCATCGGCGAGGTCGCCGACATCGTCGGCGTGAAGCCGCACGTGCTGCGCTACTGGGAGAGCGAGTTCAACGCGCTCAAGCCGATGAAGACGCGCGGCTCGCATCGCCAGTACCGGCGCCGCGACGTGGAGCTCGCGATGCTCATCAAGCAGCTCGTGCACGACGAGGGCTACACGATCGCGGGGGCGCGAAAGCGCATGCGCGAGCTCGGCCACGATCGAAGCGGGGCGACCCTTCCGAAGAAGGCGTCGGCGGAGATGGAGCTGCGCGCGGCGCTGCTCGGCCTGCGCGAGGAGCTGGTCTCGCTGCTCGGCCGCCTCGACGCGATCGCGGCGGACGAAGAGAAGGAGGCCGATTCACCGCACGAAGTGACGGTCCATCGGGCCGTTCCCGTGAGCCGCGCGCGTCGCGACCGCGAGCGGTGACGTTTCCCTTGCCAGGGGAGAGAATCCCGCTACGCTCGCGCTCCTCGGTTTCGGCCGAGGGTGATCCTCCCGGGGCGTAGCGCAGCCTGGTTAGCGCACCAGACTGGGGGTCTGGGGGTCGCTGGTTCGAATCCAGTCGCCCCGACTAAGAGGAAGTTCGAAAGGCCGCGGGGCCCCCAGCTCCGCGGCCGACTTAATTTTGTTGGGAGGGGCTCTTCGATCCCCTCCCCCCCGCTGCGCCGGCGCAACGATGTTCGCTGCGGGCTGCGCCCTCCGCGAACATCGCTGCGCCGGCTCCACGGGGCCCCCCCTCCCGAGCTCGGGCGACTTCGTCGCCCGGGTCCCGCGCTACGCGCGTGAGCCACGCGGCTCGCGCTTTCGCTTCGCGAAAGCTGGCCGCCCGCTGCCGCGGGGGACTCGCTTCGCGTCGGACGGCGGTGGTCGTTCGCTTCGCTCGCTGTCGCTTCGCTCGCTTTCGCTTCGCTCGGCGTCGCTTCGCTCGGCGTCGCTTCGCTCGGCGTCGCTTCGCTCGGCGTCGCTTCGCTCGGCGTCGCTTCGCTCGCTGTCGCTTCGCTCGCCGTCGCTTCGCTCGCCGTCGCTTCGCTCGCGCCGGGGGGGCCGCTGCGGCTCGCGCTTCGGCCGCGAAAGTTGGGCGGCCGCTGCCGCGCCAGGGCCGGGGCTCGGGCGGATCGGGGGGCGGGTTTCGAGTATGCTCCGCGGCCCATGGCGCGACCCCTCATCTTGATCTCGAACGACGACGGCGTGGCGGCGCAGGGCATCCGGGCGCTGCGGGAGGCGCTCTCGCCGCTGGCGGACCTGGTGGTGGTGGCGCCGGACCGGGAGCAGTCGGCGAACAGCCACTCGCTGACGCTGCATCGGCCGCTGCGACACCGGACGCTCGAGGAGCACGTGCACTCGGTGGACGGGACGCCGGCCGACTGCATCTACGTGGCGCTCTACCGGAAGCACTTCCTGCCGCGCTGGCCGGACCTGGTCGTGAGCGGCATCAACCACGGCTACAACCTCGGGACGGACATCTTCTACTCGGGCACGGTGGCCGCGGCCCGCGAGGCGGCGCTGCGCGGCATCCCGTCGATGGCCTTCTCGCTCGGGCCGCAGGGGTCGTTCGAGCGCGCGGCGGAGGCGGCGGCGCTGCTGGCCGCGAAGATGCTCGAGGCGCCGGGCACGGAGGAGGGCGAGCGCGGCGCGCTGCTCAACGTGAACTTCCCACCCCAGGCGCCCTTCGGGGGCGTGCGGGCCACGCGGCTCGGGCGGCGCGTCTATCTGGACGAGGTGGACGTGCGGCAGGATCCGCGCGGCAAGGAGTACTTCTGGATCGGTGGGCCGAAGGCGCACCACGAGCCGGTGGACGGCTCGGACACGGAGGCAGTGGACGCGGGCTTCATCAGCGTCACGCCGCTGAGCATCGACGCGACCGACGCCGACGACCTGGGCCTCGCGGCCTGGGTGGCGGGCCCGGGCGCAGGGGAGGGTGGAGAGTGAGCGACGATCGAATCGACATGCTGCGGGCCCACGTGCGCGACGTCCCGGACTTCCCCCAGGAGGGGATCGTGTTCAAGGACATCACGCCGCTGCTGGCCGCGCCGAAGGCGTTCACCGCGTGCCTGGACCTGTTCGCGGAGCGCTGGGCGGGCGAGCGCGTGGACTCGGTGATCGGCATCGAGAGCCGAGGCTTCATCTTCGGGGCCGCGCTCGCGGCGCGGATGAGCGCGAGCTTCATCCCCGCGCGCAAGCCGGGGAAGCTCCCGCGCGAGACCGACCGGGTGGAGTACGCGCTCGAGTACGGGACGGACGCGCTGGAGCTGCACGCGGACGCGCTCGAGAAGGGGGAGCGCGTGGTCATCATCGACGACGTCATCGCGACCGGAGGCACCGCGGCGGCGAGCCTCCAGCTCGCGCGGCGGCAGGGCGCCGAGGTGCTCGGCGTCGGCTTCGTGATCGAGCTCGGCTTCCTGAACGGCAAGGCCCGCCTCGACGGGACCGACGTCTACTCGCTGATCACTTATTGAAGCAGCTATAGAAGGTCGGCGTCCTCGTCGGTCATCAGGCCGCCGCCCTCGTCGTCGCCCTCTTCGGCCGGCGCCTCTCCGCCGCCCGTCTCCTCGGGCGGGCCGCGCGTCTCCTCGGGGCAGGCGTAGGCGCGCCCTCGTCCCCGGAAGTACGGCTCGCCGTTCGAGCGCTCGCGCTCCTCGGCCTGCTCGAGCACGACGTGGGTGCCGCCCATCGCGCCGGCCTTGTTGCGCAAGAGGATCGCCAGCTCGTCGCGCGAGCCAGGCATGGCCGCGTCCGGCGGGATGCCGATGCGGACGTCCCCGAGCAGGTTGCACCCGGTCGGCATGTCGACGTCCGACACGTTCTGCACCTGGGTGCCCTCGTCGGTGAGCACCACCCCGGTCGAGCAGCCCGCCAGCGCGAGCGCGATGAAGGTTCCGATCAGCCGCATGCGTCCTCCCGAGGGCGAGCCTATCAGCACGGGACAGAGATGCGCGCGATGGATCGCCGAGCGCGCGCGGCGGCCCGTGCGGAGCGGGGCGCCCGTGCCATGCTGCTCCGCCATGTCGCCGGCGATCGAAGTGCTGCATCGCGATCCGACCCTCGTCATCTGCGCGCGAGGGCCGTTGATGGTGGCGAACTGGTGGGAGGCGCCGAGCGAGGCGCAGATGCGCCTGCTCCAGGGGCTCGCCGACGCGCGCGAGCCGCGTTTTCCGGGGGGCACGGCCTACGCCCAGTTCGTCCTGGCCGGGACGCCGAGCTTCTCGCCGGACGTCCGGAAGCGGGCGGAGGAGCTGACGACCCAGCACTTCTCGCTGGGCATCGCCCACGTGATCGAGATGGGCGGGCTGGCCGGCGCCGCGGTGCGCGCGTTCCTCGGCGGGCTGCTGCTCCTGACGCGCGGCAGCAAGCCGATGAAGGTCTTCGCCGAGTCGGCGCCCGCCGCAGACTGGATGGCGCGATGTCTGCGGATGGGCGGGGAGCCGGGGTGGTCGACCGACGACGTCCTCGCGCTGCGTGAGCGCGCGGCGCGCGAGCGACCCGCGTCGGTTTGAGCACTCCCGAGAGGATTCGAACCTCTGACCAATGGCTTAGGAAGCCACTGCTCTATCCATCTGAGCTACGGGAGCGAGGAACCGGCGTATAGCATGCACGGAGCCGCGGCTCATGAGGCGCGCGCATTTCACGCGCCGCCAGGTCAGGAGAAATTAGCGGAACCGCGCCGGCTTCCTCGGCACCATGAGCGCATGGCCCGCTCTCGAACCCACTGGCTCGCCCTCCTCCTCGCCTCCTGCCTCTGCGCGTGCACCGGCACCGTCGAGGGCGAAGGCGACGCCGCGCTCCGCGATGGGGGGCGCGCGCGAGCCGACGGCAGCACGCCGACGCGCGACGGCGGCGAGGCGACGCCCGACGGCGAGGTCCCGCGCGACGACGCCGGGCCGATGGCGGACGCGGGCCCGGGCGAGGGCTGGCTCCGCGATCGCTACCCCGGAGACGAGGGCATCGCGGACGATCCGGCGGTGCTCTTCCACGACGACTTCGAGGCCGGCTGGGGCCGCTGGGATCGGCCGACGGCCGACACGCGCTACCTGCACCTGGAGTCCGGCCCAGAGGCGCACGCGGGCGAGCGATACCTGCGCTCGACCGTCACCGTCGCCGACCTCGCCGACGACATGTACATCTCCTCGTCGACCCACGTGCGGCACGCGCCGGTGGACGAGATCTGGTGGCGGGTGCACGTCCGCTTCCCCGTCCTCGCCGCGAACCCGCATCACTGGATGCGCTTCTCCGCCGGCGACGAGACCTGGGGCTCGAGCGGGCGCGCCAACACGGTGCCGCCCGGGGACCGCGGCTTCTGGTTCGACTTCGACGCGAACACCGCCGACCAGTTCAACTTCTACGCGTACTGGCACCAGATGCGCTCAGGCCGCTGCAACGACGGGAGCACGACGCCCGGCTGCGACGGCGACCAGGGCACGACCTATCACTACGGCAACGTCTTCCGTCCGCCGGACCAGACGCCCTTTCCCCGCGACCGCTGGTTCTGCATCGAGATCCACGCGCGCGCGAACACGCCGGGGGTGCAGGACGGGGAGCTGAGCTTCTGGATCGACGACGCGCCGGTCGGCGACTACCGCCCGGGTCACCCCGACGGGACCTGGCTCCGAGACCAGTTCCACACGGGCGGCTGCGAGTTCAGCGCCTGCACGCCGCCCGCGCCGTTCGAGGGGTTCGACTTCCGCACGAGCGAGGACGTCGACTTCCGCGAGCTGTTCCTCGACGCCTACTACGAGCGGGACTCGAACCGGCGGCGGCGCGAGCAGATGGAGGCGATGGGGCTGACCGTCTCCGACGAGCACACCATCCTCTACGACGACGTGGTCATCGCCACCGAGCGCATCGGCTGCCGGCGCTGAATCACTCCACCGCGCCGAGATCGAAGCGGTCGATCGTCTCCCCGGTGCGGGAGACGACCCGCGCGCGCGCCGCGTCGCCGTCGATGTTGATGAGCACGAAGTGTTGCCGCGCGTCGAAGGCGGCGACGTCGCTCGCCCACGGCACCTCGCGGGCCTGGGCGTAGTAGGGCGCGCCCGCGCCGCCGCTGATGATCTGCCAGAGCGGCCGCTCGAGGCCGTCGACGAGCCCGCCGTGCACCCGCGTGCGGCTGTAGTTGTGCTCGTCGCCGTGAAAGACGGCCGCGACCCCGTGCTCGGAGAGGACGCGGAAGAAGCGGTCCCGGCGGGCGACCATCTCGGGGTGACGCCCCTCCCACCACATGCCGTCCTGCACGTGGCCGCCGTTGGGGAAGCCGGGCTCGTGGGTGAAGACGAAGAGGTGGCGCTGGCCCCGCTCCCGCGCCGCGGCGAGATCGGCCTCGAGCCACGCGAGCTGCGTGTCGTCGATCCAGCCCTCGCCCTGGCCTCGATCCGCGGCGGGGTGGTCGTCCCGCCAGAAGTGCGACCGCCAGAAGTAGTTCGTGTTGACCACCGCGAGGTGCGCGGGGCCCGCGTCGAAGGAGTAGACGTTCTCGGTGTACGGGGGCGCGCCCTCGGGCGCCGAGGGGCCGTTGTCCGGGTTCACGAAGCGCTCTCCGAAGAGGGCCTCCATGCTGGTCGGGCTCACCGCGCCCACCGCCCAGCCGGGCGTCCAGTACTCGATGAGCGCCTCGTGGTTGCCCATCGCCTCGTAGATCGGCATCGACGCCGCAACGGGCTCGGTCGCCTTCTGCCACGCGCGCAGCTCGTAGCGCACCGACCCGGCGTGGGTGCGGTAGCCGTCGATGAGGTCGCCGACGAAGACCGTGAAGCGCGCCCCCTCGCGCAGCGCGCCGAGCATCAGGTCGCCCAGCACCTGCCGGTTGGTGCCCGCGTACTGCTCGTCCGCGGTGCCGAGCCCGCTGCGGCTGTCGCTCATGACCGCGAAGCGGACGGCGGTGTCCTCGTCGGGAGCCGGCCACGTCGCGAAGGTGGCGCTCCGCCCGAGAGAGATGCGCCCGCGACCGTCGGCGACGAGCGGCAGGTAGCGGTAGCGCGTGCCCGGGGTCAGACCGGTCAGCGACAGCTCGTGCCGGGTGCTCACGTCGCCCCGGGCCTGGCGGACGCGGCCGCCCTCGCGGCGCAGGGCCACGAGCGCCGCCGTCGGGACGTCGGTCTCGAAGCTGATCGTCGCGCTCTCGTGATCGACGCGGTCGACGAAGGGCCCGAGCACCACCGTCGGCAGCTGCGCCAGCTCGCTCTCCGCCGTGCAGGGGAGGGGGGCGCAGCTGAACGCGGTGCGGCCGTCGTGGACGCGGGTCGTGCCGTGGCTCGGGTCCAGGGCCTCGACGCGCCAGCGGAGCAGGCCGTGGCCGCGGGTCAGGGTCCGCCCGACGTCGTACTGCTCCCGCAGCAGCCCTCGCAGATCGAAGCGCACGGTGTGCGCGCCCTCCTCGATCGCGAGATCCGTCGACACGCGCCGGAGGCGGGCGAGGGCGAACGGATCCTCCGGCACCTCCGCGCCGTAGTAGACGCTCACCGCGGGCACGGCGCGGGTCACCGCGAACCGCACCGTGACCGTCCCGTCCGCGTCGATCGTGGCCCGCGGCGCGCGTCGGAACAGGCGCGGGTTGACCGTCGCGCGCGGCCCGCGCTCGGCGGGCTCGGGCTCCTCCACGAGCGCGCGGGTGTCCATCTCGCCCGGCGTCACCTGCGGGCCCGTCGGCGTCTCGTCGGCGAGCTCCTCCGGCTCGGCTCCGTAGTCGGGGGGCCCCTCGAAGCGGCTCGGATCCGCCGACGCGACGAGCGCCCGGCGCAGCTCGTCGATCAACGCGTCGTCGAACGGCGCAGGAGTCGAGAGCGCGTCCAGCGGCGAGAGCGGGCCGTCGGGGGAGGAGGCGCTCCCCTCCGCTTCCGTCGCTCCGGGACCGCCTCGCGGCGTGCGCGCGGGGGCGCGGTCGTCGCAGGCGCCGAGCGCGAGGAGGGCGAGGCCGAGGGAGGCGGAGAGGCGCATCGCGCGAAGCGTCGCCGAGCGAGCCCTCCCGAGCAACGCCTTGCAGCGCCGCCGGGCTTCCGGCAGAACCTGAAGTCGTGCCGTCTCGCCTCCGCCTCGCCGTGATCTCGTCCGCCGCGCTCGCCCTGGCGCTGGCCCTCGCACTGCCCGGGTGCCGCTCCGCCGATCTGTCCCCGTCCGACGCCCCGTCCCCCGACGGCGCGGTCCGGGTGGTCGAGCCTGCCGCCCCGGACGCGGGCGTCGAGCCCGACGCGTTCGTGCCGCCCGTCGACGAGCCGAGCGTGCGCATCGATTCGCCGAGCGACGGCGCGGTCTTCGTGCAGGACGAGATCGTCGAAGGGGACTGGGCGGCCCGCGTGACCTTCTCGGTGAGCGCGAGCGACGTCGCGCGCGTCGACGTCTGGGCCGACGACGACTTCTTGCTCGGCGACGTCGTCGACGGCGCGCTCACCTACTGGTTCCGCGGCGAAGGTCTGCGCCGCATCGCGGCCATCGGCTACGACGCGGCGGGCGTGGAGCTCGCGCGCGACGAGATCACCCTGACCGTCGAGCCGCCCGGCGACACCTCCTGTCACGCGATGCTCGACGCGCTCGGCGTCGACTGGGAGGCGGCCGGGCCGACCCGCGGCATCGCGGACCCGGTGCGCGTCCAGCCCGTCATCAACGGCGTCGCCTTCCGCTACGTCAGCCGCTCGGAGCCGACCGCGATGCTCATGGACTGCGAGCTCGCGATCCGCCTCTCGCGCCTGACCGAGGTCATCCTCCCCTACGGCATCGACGAGCTGATCCACATCGGCATCTACAACTACCGCTGCATCGGCGGCGGCGACCCCGACAGCGGGACCTGCACCCCGAGCCAGCACGCGTATGCGCGCGCGATCGACATCCACGCCTTCGGGCTCGCCGGCACGGGCGACACCTACAGCACCGAGACCGACTGGGTGATCACGCGACGCGCGGACGAGTGCCCCATCGACGCCACCGGTGACAAGGACCGCATCCTCAAGGAGATCGCGTGCACGATGTGGGCGGAGGGCATCTTCCAGATCGTGCTCACGCCGAACTACAACGCGGCCCATCGGAACCACTTCCACGTCGATCTGAGCGAGGGCTCGATGTACCTCGGCCAGGGCGTGAGCGGGCTCGATCCGCTGGTGGACGGCCTCGGGCACTGACCCGCGCCCCGGGCGAGACGAGCGCGTTGACACCCCCTCTGGAGGCCACTACCCAGAGGCCACGTTCACCCCTTTTCGTGGGAGAGAGACATGCTCGAGATCACCGGCATCGTGGCGCGCGAGATCCTGGATTCCCGCGGCAATCCCACCGTCGAGGTGGAGGTCGAGGTCGAGACGGGCGCCGTCGGGCGGGCCGCCGTGCCCTCGGGCGCGTCGACGGGAGAGCACGAGGCGCTCGAGCTGCGCGACGGCGACGCGGGTCGCTATCTCGGCAAGGGCGTGCGCAAGGCGGTCGAGAACGTCGTCGCCTCCATCGCGCCCGAGATCCTCGGCCGTGACGCGCTGGACCAGCACGCGATCGACCGCGCCATGATCGAGCTCGACGGCACGCCCGGCAAGTCGAAGCTCGGCGCCAACGCGGTGCTCGGGGTGTCGATGGCCACCGCGCGGGCGGCCGCCGCGGCGCTCGACCTGCCGCTCTGGCGTTACCTCGGTGGCGCGCAGGCGTCGCTGCTCCCGACGCCGCTGATGAACATCCTCAACGGCGGGGCGCACGCGGACAACGGCCTCGAGATCCAGGAGTTCATGATCGTGCCGCACGGCTTCGACAGCTTCCGCGAGGGGCTCCGGGCCGGCGTCGAGGTCTTCCACACGCTCAAGAAGATCCTCTCGGGCCGCGGGCTCGCCACGAGCGTCGGGGACGAGGGCGGCTTCGCCCCCCGGCTCGAGAACAACGAGGCGGCGCTGGCCGTGGTGCTCGAGGCGATCGAGAAGGCGGGCTACGCGCCGGGCGAGCAGATCTCGCTCGCGCTCGACTGCGCCGCGAGCGAGTTCCATGACGGCGACAGCTACACCTTCGACAAGAAGAAGGTCACGCCCGACGAGCTCGTCGACGTCTACGCGCGCTACTGCGACGCGTTCCCCATCGTCAGCATCGAGGACGGCCTCGGCGAGGACGACTGGAGCACCTGGAAGAAGCTCACCGAGAAGGTGGGCGACCGCGTGCAGCTGGTCGGAGACGACCTCTTCGTCACCAACGTCACGCGGCTCCAGCGCGGCATCGACGAGGGCGTCGGCAACGCCATCCTGATCAAGGTCAACCAGATCGGCACCGTCAGCGAGACCCTCGACGCCATCCGGCTCGGGGCCCAGCACGGCTACAGCTCGATCATCAGCCACCGCAGCGGCGAGACCGCGGACACCTTCATCGCCGACCTCGCGGTCGCCACCGGCGCCGGTCAGATCAAGACGGGCAGCGCGTCGCGCTCCGATCGCGTCGCGAAGTACAACCAGCTGCTCCGGATCGAGGAGGCGCTCTCCGGCGCCGCGCGCTACGCGAAGCGCACCACGCTCCGGGCGTGAGCCTCAGGCGCGGCGCGAGCGGATCACGTCCATGATCGGCTCGGCGCCCTCGGCGCGGTCGAAGGGCGTCATCCCGACGCCCCGCTTCTGCGCCGCGTCCATGACGCTCTGTCCATAGGGCAGGTCCGCGCCCCAGAGCGCCTTGACCACGTCGGGGCTCAGGGGCGCCAGCAGGTCCACGAGGGTCGCGGGCTCGATGGCCGGGAAGCTCGCGGCGTCGATCAGGACCATCGCGGGCGCGATCTGGGAGAGCCGCGACTCGAGCTGCGCCTGGTCCTCGGCCGGGACCGCGCTCATCACGGAGGGTCCCAGCGCGGCCTTGAGCTGCTCGGAGAGCTCACGCCCGCTCGAGAGCACGAACACGGGCAGCACCTCGTCGCTCACCACGAGGTTGCGGGTCCGCTCGTCGTGCCGGCTCGGCCGCTTCCGCGGCGCGCGCTCGGGCGCGATCGTGGCCAGCATCGCCTCGAGCTGACCCAGCATCATCGCCGTGTCCTCTTGCCCCACGCGCTCGACCAGGCGCGTCTTGAGCGGACCGCGGACGAGCGCGAGCACGTCGCGGTGCTCGGTGGGCAGCGTGCCGCCCGCGTCCTGGAGCGCCTCGAAGAACACCGTGGACGCGGTGGAGGGGTGCAGCACGCCCTCCAGCGTCTCGCGGATCAGTCGAATCTCGGGCGCTTCCCTCGGCATGCTCGCGACGCTCACGGTACCACGCGGCGTCGTCGGAGCCCGCAAAACGGGTGCGCGTCGGGGACGGCTCAGATGCGATCGAGGAAGCCGTCGTCGTACTGCCCGGCGCGCAGCGACTCGTGGTTGAGCGCCTTGCGGAGCAGGCGGATGTTCGTGACCAGCGGCGCCACGTGGATCTCGGCCAGGATGCGGTCGAGCATGAGGAGCGCGTCGTGACGGTTGGGGGCGTAGGTGGTGACCGTGGCCACCGTCGCCGCGTGCTCGGGCGAGACCCGCGTGCCCTGCCGGATGCCCGTCTCGATGCGCACCTTGCCTTGCGGCGCGGGCGGCCACCGCGCGGACTCCACGCGGCTCTCGAAGGGGCGACCCGTCTCCGGGTCGGACGACGCCTCGATGCGCGCCTGGAGCGACGCGCCGGTCGCCTCAGCGCGGGTGACCTCGGCCGGCATGCTCTCGCCGACGGCGAGCCGGAGCTGCATCTCGACCAGGTCGAGGCCGGTGCACATCTCCGCCGTCGGGTGCTCGAGCTGGAGGCTCGGCGTGAACCCGACGAAGTAGAAGACGTCGTCCGAGTCGAGCACGAAGTGGCAGCTCGCGAGCCCACGGCATCCGAGGCGCGTGGTGACCTCGGCCGCGGCATCCCAGATGGCGCCTCGCACCGCGTCGCGGTGATGCAGCTGGTTCAGCGCGGGGGCGGGCGACTCGCAGAGGAGGCGCTGGTGGCCCCGGCGCACGCTGACCTCGCGGTCGCAGAGCACGAGGGCCTGCTCGCCGTCGAAGATCACCTGCACCTCGATGTGCCGGGCCCGGTCGACGTAGCGCTCGAGGTACGCGCCGCGGTGCTCGGCCAGGGGCTCGAGGGCCTGCAGCGCCTCGTTCAGGCCCGCGACGTCGGCCGCGATGGGGAGCTCCGGCGGCTCGCCGACGCCGCGCACCGGCTTGACCACCACGGCGTAGCCCAGGCGATCGACGTCCGGGAGCGCCTCGTTGGGCTCGAGGATCGGGCGCTCGCTGCCGTCGAGGAGCCGCACGCCACACTCTCGCGCCACGGCGCGCACCGCGAGGCGGTCGCGCGCGGCCTCGAAGCGCTCGGCGGCCGGCCCGACGAAGACCAGCCCCTCCGACTCCACCGCCTGGGCGAACTCGGGCTCGTCGGCGAGCAGGCCGTAGCCGGGGTGCACCGCGTGCACGCCGGCGTCCTTGGCCGCCCGGACGAGGGCCTGGACGTCGCGGTAGCCCGACGCGTCCTCTCCGACGGTGACGTGCTCGTCACACGCCTCGACGTGCAGCGCGCCCTCCTCGGACGCGACGCTGACGCCGACGGTCTCGATGCCGAGGCGCCGGCAGGTGCGCGCCACGCGGGTGGCGACCTCGCCACGGTTCGCGATCAGGATGCGTTCGAACACTCGGTCTCCCGCGAAAGGCCGC
This sequence comes from Sandaracinaceae bacterium, assembly GCA_040218145.1. Taxonomy (GTDB): domain Bacteria; phylum Myxococcota_A; class Polyangia; order Polyangiales; family Sandaracinaceae; genus JAVJQK01. Next base: position 46,391 of record JAVJQK010000102.1, read on the forward strand.
AACCATAGCGCAGCTTGACCGCGCGGGAAGGGGGGGCATGGTTGGGCCGTGGCGGTTGTCGTACAGACGCGCGGCCTGAAGAACCCGGCCGTCCGCGGCCCCCAGGTCCGCGAGCGCGCCGCGCGCATGCTGACGGCGCTCCGCATGCCCGACGCGGAGCTGTCGGTGCTGCTCTGCGACGACGAGACCATTCACGCGCTCAACCGGGACTACCGCGACAAGGACCGGCCCACCGACGTGCTCGCCTTCGCGATGCGCGAGGGAGAGGGTCCCGTGCTCCACGAGGAGCTCCTCGGCGACGTGGTGATCTCGATCGACACCGCGCGCCGGCAGGCGGCGGAGCGCGGCCGGCCGATCGTGCACGAGGTGACCTTCCTGCTCGCGCACGGGCTGCTGCACTTGCTCGGCTACGACCACCAGACCGACGAGGAGGAGCGGCGCATGAGCGCGCGCACCGACGCCCTCGTCGCGGCCGCCGTCGCCCGCTGAGCGCGATCGGGTCTCATCGCGGGCGGAGCCCCGGCCGCCGGGTCCGAGACGTACGAATTCGGGCGTTTTTGCCCATTTGGGTCTTGTCACGCTGAAATTGGCGGGGCATAAGCGCCGTCAGAGTGGAAAGGGCCCTGTGAACAGGGGCTTTCTGCGATCGGTCCCGCGGCGCGGCTGTTCGACGACGAATCGTTCCGAGGCGCTGTCTCCGAGGGCACTCATCTACGGGACGATCATCTACGGACGATCACGGGCAGGACGTCGAGTCCAATCCAGGGAGGAAGATTCATGACCACTGGCAAGCGGATGACCAAGGCGGCCATCATGAGCGAGCTCGCCGAGCGCACGGACCTGACCAAGAAGCAGGTCGGCGGCGTCTTCGAGGCGCTCCAGGCGATCATCAAGCGTGAGCTGGGCCGTCGCGGACCGGGCGAGTTCGTCATCCCCGACATGCTCAAGCTCAAGGTCCGCAAGGTCCCGGCGCAGAAGAACAAGAAGGTCCGCATCCCGAACACGGGCGAGATCAAGTACGTCGACAAGCCGGCGACGAAGAAGCTCCGCGCGACCCCCCTGAAGAAGCTGAAGGACCTCGTCCTCCAGTAAGAGCCGCTCCGTCAGTGCGAACGAGACGCGCCGCGCCCCCGAGGGCCGGCGCGTTTCGCTTTCCGTCACTCGCAGGGCGAAGGTTGTCCGTCAGTCGAACGGCGACGGGGGAGGGCGCGGGCCCCGCGGCGCCGTCGGCGGAGCGGGCTCGGGCGTCGGCGAGGGGCTGGGGCTCGCGCCTCGGCGCTGCGCGCGCGCGCGATCCTCGAACAGCCCCCGCGCGAGCCCGAGGAGGCGCGCCAGCTCTGACATCTGCATGTCGACGTTCCCCTCGAAGTGGTCTCCCTCGGCTTCGATGGTCGCCCGCTGCAGCACGGGGCCGACCCCGAGCACGGCCGCGATGACGTTGCGCCCGTACTGCTCCCGCATGCCGTCCCAGTAGCGCGCGGCCTCGGACGCCTGGGCCTCGCTCTCGTAGCGCCACCGGCTGCGCGTGGCGACGCGCGCGTCGGCCTCCTCGCTGAGCGCGAGCCGGATCGCGATGGGCACCATCTCGAGCGGGCCTCGCTGGCGCGGGCTGTTGCGGGCGAAGTTCCGCGCCCCCTCGACCTCGAGGCTCAGCCCCTCTCCCTCGCGCATCGACAGCAGCGCGTCGGCGAAGTGCTCGGGCGCCGCGCCGTCTTCGCCCGGCGTGTCTTCCGAGGGCTCGGCCGCGCGGTTCCGGGCCACGGCCAGCACCCGGGGCAGGTCCTCGGCCCGCGAGATGATGAAGTGGCGGGGGCCGATGATCGCGATCACGCGCTCGGTCTCGTCGGGGGAGTGCCAGGGGGCGACCTCGACCCCGTGGCGCCGCTCCCAGCCCAGGTCTTCTCCGGCCGCGCTCGCGAGCTGCGCGGCGGCGGCGCGGATGGCGTCGGCGTCTCCCGTGGCCCGACCCGCGATGATGAGCCGCGAGCGGCGGAGGTTGGGGGTGGCGATCAGCACGCGGTCGAGGTCGTCGAGCGGGTCGATGCCGCTGCCCTCGAGCATCGCGGTCCAGTCGGGGATGGCCGCGATGAGCGCCCGCACGTCGGGCGCGAGCGGCGAGCGGCGGATGCGCGCGACGTCGAGCCGGAGGGCGATCTGCGAGCCGGCGGGCAAGAACGCCACCCCGCGCCCCTCGCCCTCGGTGTCCCCGGCCCCTTCGCCTTCCTCGCCCGCGCCTCCGCCTTCCGTGTCCGCCTCGGCGACGGAGATTCCCGAGTCGGGCCTGCGGCGCCGGCCCGCGTCGGGCACGCCGGCGTCGGCGACGGCCGCGTCGGGCACGCCGCCGTCGCTGCCGGAGCCCTCGCCCTCGCCGCCCTCGGCCGCGGCCGCCTCCGCCTCGCTGGCGGCCGCGCTCGCCCCCTCGGTGACCGTGACCGCCTCGGTCATGCCGAGCTCCACCTCCATCGGCAGGGTGAACTCGAAGCCCAGATCGGGCGCGCTGGTGGACCAGAAGACGTACCCGACCAGCAGGCCGTGGAAGGCCACCGAGAGCACCCAGCCGAAGACCAGCGCGCGGCGCTCGCGACTCACGCGCCCCCCGAGGGTTGACGGAGCGCGCCCCACGAGTAATCCCAGGCAACCCCCCCGGCGGTGGAGCGGACTCGATGCGCGGTACCCGAAGCTCTCACACCCACCTGATCGCCCTGTCCCTCGTCGCGCTCGCGGCGTGCGGCGGCGACGACGAAGAGGCCGTCGAGGCCACGCCCTCGATCGAGGCGCAGCCCACCCAGGTCGAGGAGGAGCCGACCGACTCGGGGATCGACTCCGGTCACGACGCGGGCCCGCCCCGACCGCCGGCGAGGATCTTCGCCAAGCGCTTCGTGAGCAAGATCCGCGTCAGCCCCGATCGCGATGCGTTCCGGATCGGATATCTGCGCGCGGGTGCGGTGCTCATGGCGACGACCGCGGAGCCCGTCCGCGCGGATGATCCGCGCTGCCGGGGCGGCTGGTACGAGCTTACGACGGGCGGCTTCGTCTGCAACGGTCGTGACGTGATCGCGTTCTGGGGCCGGAGGCTCCCGGAGGTGCGCGGCGAGCAGCCGGACCGCGCGGCCCCGCTGCCGTACTCATATGGCCGCACGCGTGGAAACAACACGCCCATGTATCGCCGTCTACCGACGGACGAGGACGCGCAACAGTTCGAAGGATTCCGCATCCCCGGTCAGGAGCCGCCCCCGGCCCCCGCGCCAGGGGAGGCCGCGGAGGGCGCCGTGGCCGCCAGCGCGGGCGAAGGCGCGGGAGAGGGTGCAGCGCCGCCCGCCGCCCCGACCGCCCCGACGGCCCCTGCGCAGCCCGCCCCGACGCAGGCCGCTCCGACGCCGAGCGCGACCGCGCAGGCCGCCGCCCCGACCGCTCCCGCCGAGGGCGGCGAGGCGGCCGAGGGCGAGGAGGAGGAGGAGGAGCCCGTCACCCTGGCGTCGCTCCAGGGCGAGTCCGACTCGGCGCTGCTCCGCCGCCTGGTCAACGGCTTCATCGTCTCGCTCGACCGCGACTTCCGCGCCGGTCAGTTCGGCCGGCGCTACTGGCGCACCATCAACAACGGCTTCGTGCCGTACCGCTCGGTCGCCGCCGTCAGCTACCCCGAGTTCCGCGGCACGCGCCTCGACGACGTCTTCCAGGCGCCGGTCGGCTTCATCATGGGCCGCAACGAGGCCTTCTACGTGCCCACCGAGGACGGCCGCGCGCGCCGCGCCGGCGTCGCGGACTTCCAGGAGCGGGTCCACATCGTGGGCGAGTCGAACGTCGGCAGCACCCGCTACTTCATGACGGCCGACAACCGCATGTTCCGCGAGCAGGACGTGCGCCGCATCGAGCCGCGCGAGCCCCCCGAGGAGGTCGGGCCCGGCGAGAAGTGGATCGAGGTCAACCTCACCGACCAGTACATGATGGCGTACGAAGGCGAGACCCCGGTCTACGTCACGCTCATCTCGAGCGGCCGCGCCTTCCACCCGGACGACCCCGAGGCGGACTTCCTGACCCCGACCGGCACGTTCCGCATCCGCGCCAAGCACCTCGCGGCGACGATGGACGGGGACACCGCGGCCGACGGCCCGTACTCCATCGACGACGTGCCGTGGGTCATGTACTTCCAGCTCGCCTACGCCCTGCACGGCGCCTTCTGGCACCGCGCCTTCGGCTTCCCGCGGAGCCACGGCTGCGTGAACCTCGCGCCGCGCGACGCGCAGTGGGTCTTCAACTGGAGCGACCCGCAGGTCCCCGACGGCTGGCACGGCGCCTACCCGACCGAAGAGGCGCCCGGCACGCTGCTCTACATTCACGGCGAGACGCCAGGCTCGCGCGCGCACCAGCGCTGAGCGCCCCCTCGCGCGGGGGATCGCCTCCCGAGCCGCTTCGCGCGCCCCTCGCGCGGGGGAGCGCCTCGCGAGCCGCTTGGCGCGCCTCTCGCGCGCGGGGATCGTCTCGCGAGCCGCTTGGCGCGCCTCTCGCGCGCGGGGATCCCCTCCCAAGCCGCTTCGCACGGCTTCCCCGGGCGGGGAGGCGCCCGAGAGGGCCTCGAACGCCGATTCCCCGGCGGGGGAAGCCCTAAAACGCCCTCGCGGAGCCTCTCCCCGCTCGGGGAAGACGTCGTGGCGCCGATCGAACGGGTCCCCGGCGCGCGAGACGCGCTCGGAGCGGCTGCGCACGCGTCCGGGGCGCGCCAGAGCCGTCTGCAGCCCGTTTCGGGGCGTCTCCCGGGCGGGGAGCCCCTCGAAAGCCGCTCTGGAGCGGTTCCCCGTTCGGGAAGAGGCCATTTTCGGGCTTCGCAGGCGTCCCCCGAGACGCGAAGAGCCCGCTCCCCGGAGGAGAGCGGGCTCGGAGTGCCTGGACGCCTGTGAGCTGGAGCTACTACCGCGACGGTTGGTTCGCGGGCAGGGGCAAGGGCACGGGCAGGGGCACGGGGCAGGAAGGCTGAAGAACTTGCGTTCTTCAGCTGCCTGCTAGCGCAGCGCCTTCAGCAGCGCGCGGCCCTGGGCGCCGGCGCGGCGGGCGGTGGCGTCCTGGACCGGGCGGCCGACCTTGGCGAAGGCGGCGCGCTCGGAGGCGCTCGGGCGGTGCACGGTGATGCCGTAGCGCTCGAGGTTCCGGACGAGGATGGGATCCATGCGGCGCACCTGGGTGCGGCCGTCGGTGGTGATCTCCGCGGGGATGCTGGTGAGCACCGCCTGGAGGTCGGCCGGGAGATCGTCGAACCAGCTCTTCGAGTAGACGACGATGCCGGGCTGGTAGCTGTGCTCGCTCAGGTTGAGGTGGCGCGCCGCCTGGTACCAGCTCGTCGCGAAGGCGAAGAGCGGGGTGTTGTCGAAGCCGTCGACCACGCCGGTCTGGAGGCTCGTCAGCACGTTGGTGACGTCGATCGCCTGGGGGCTGGCGCCGAAGGCGCGGTAGGTCGCGAGGTGGACCTCGGACTCCTGGGAGCGCATGCGGAGGCCCTGGAGGTCACCAGGATTCCGGATCGGCCGCTCCTTGGTGAACCACGACCGGAAGCCGTTCTCCGCCCAGAGACCGAACACGAAGCCGCGGCGCTGGAGCGCGCCGGCCACGATCTCTCGCGCGTCCCCGTCGAGGGCGCGGTCCGCCTGCTGCGCGTTGTCGAAGAGGTAGGGCGCCTCGATGACGTTCAGCTCGCGGACGAGCGTGCCGAGCGCGGCCGTGGAGCCGGCGAACGCCTGGACGCTCCCCTGCGCCGTGCGGCGGACGAGGGCCTTCTCACCGCCGAGCGAGCCGCCCATGAACGACTGGACGCGGATGCGCCCGCCGCTCTCGGACTCGATGTGCCGCTTGAGGCTTCGCAGCTGCTTCTCCCACGGCGTGCCCTCGGGGGCGACCGTGGCGAGGCGCATGCGGATCTGTTCCTGCGCCGCCGCCGGCTCACCCGAGGGGAGGGTGAGCACCAGCGCGCAGAGGAGCCCGGACACGAAGGTCAGGGAGAGTAGAAGTCGGCTTCTCGTCATGGATCCTCGGAGATGAGCTCGGGGGTTACGGGGGTGCACGAGCGACGTGCGGGCGCGCTCGCTATTCAAAGAACTCATCGATGCGATCCATGAGCGCCTGCGCCTTGCGCTGCTCGATGCGGTTCTCCGGCGCGGCGCCCTCGAGCGAGTCGGGGTCGCCGTCGAGGACGTACTGCAGCTGGGTCTGGAACATCTCCCGATCCTGCAGCTTCACGGCCAGGTTCTCCGCCATCAGCACCCGCGTGCCGAAGTAGTTCGGCTGCTGCGAGATCGAGTACTCGAAGTGCTGCCGGGAGCGGTCGAGGTCGCCGCCCGCGTAGGCCGGGGCGATCGCGAAGAACGCGCCGAAGTAGCGGTCGGGGCCGCTGAAGAAGAAGTCGCGGCCGTTCTCCAGGCAGTGCGACATCACCGCCCGGATCTCGTCCTTGAACGACAGCACGGTCGCGAACCCGTCCGCGCGGGCCCACTTGCCGAGGTTCGAGGCGCGCCAGTACAGCGCCGGGACCGCGTCGGCCCCGAGCACCGACACCGCGTCCTCGACCCGGTCGCCCGCCTGCATGCGCTGCGCGAACTCCGGGCTGACGATGCTGAGCGCGCGCTCGGCCGCGCGGATGCCCTGCTGCCAGTGCTCGCCCGCCGCCGCCATGTCTTCGAAAGACAGGTGACCGTCGGCGAGGAAGTAGTGGCCACGGGAGACCTTCACCCAGAGGTCGGCGTCGCTGCCGTCCATCTCGAGCGCCTGCTCCCACGCCGCGATCGCGGCGCGGACCTGCTCGACGTCACCCCGGTTCTCCCAGGCCGCGTCTCCCTGGGAGATCAGCTCGGCCCGAGCGGCGCCGCCGCCTTCGGCCTGCTCGCCGCCGCCGGTGCCGGTCGTCGTCTCCCCTTCGTCCCAAGCGGACTCGTAGCTGCCGCCGCAGCCCACTAGAGCCAGCGCGGCCGCCAGCGCGATCGATCGCTTCATCGTCAGTCCCTCCTGCCCCACACGGGCCGATTGCAGCGAAGTAGCAGAGCCGTTTCCAGGGTGTCAACGGGGCCCGGCCCCGCCCTTGAGGCGCGCCGCCGCCGCGAGTACCTTGCGAGCGTGAGCGTTCGCCTCCTCCTCAGCGTGGCCTTCTTGTCGTCCTGGGCCTCCCTGGCCGAGGCCCAGGGCCACACCCACGGCCACACATACCGCGGCCCGCACCCGATCGACCTCGAGGGGCACTGGCACCTCGAAGAGGTGGACCACGTGCACGGTGAGTTGACTTCGGTCGCGGCCGCCTTCGGCGAGGTGGGCGGAGTGCACGTGTTCCTCGGGGACCCGACGGCCTTCGGCTGGGCCGGTGACGTGTGGGTCTATGGCGGCGTGCACCCGCTCCCGGGCGCGCTCCCGGGCTACTGCGGCATCACACGCGAGCACCGTCACCCGTTCGCCCCGGAGGGGGCCTTCCGGGTCGACGACGGCGTGCACGTCTATCAGGGAGGGCTGCGCGGCGGGCTGCCCATGGTGCGCCCGCGCCGGATCGCGCCGCGCCGCCCCGTGGCCGCGGTCGAGCGCCCGCCAGCGGGCGTCCCGACCACGCCGGGGATCGCCCCCTACTGGTTCGCGGGGTGCCTGCACCGGCTCGTGATGGGTCCCGACGGGCTCGTGCCGGTGCCGCTCGCGGGGTGCGTGCCTCGCGCGGGGCGCCGGGCCGCGCCCGCCCAGCCAGCTCCGCCCGCGGCGGTTCCACGCCTCGAGGACCGGTACACGCGCGTGCAGTCTCGACCGCAGCGGGCGCCGGCGCGCACGCGGGCGACGCCCCGACAGCGCTGAGCAGATTCACGCCGACGATTCCGGACCCGGCGGGCGTCCGTTTTCGGTTAGGATGGCCGCTCCGTGGGCAGCAAGATTCAGCTCGATGGTCAGTCGCTCCGCACTCTGCTCGAGCAGGGAGGCTGGCCCTGCGATCAGATCAGCGACGACACGTGGCGCAGCCACTTCCGGGGCCGGCAGGCGTCGTTCCCCTTCTTCGTGCGGCTCGATCCGGCGGGGTACGTGTGCTTCGCGATCGTGCCCTTCATCAAGAGCCCCGAGGCGCAGGACAAGTCCGGCAAGCTCTACCAGCGCCTCCTGGAGCTCAACCAGACGCTCCTGATGGCGAAATTCTCGATCGACGACGACCTCGACGTCGTGCTCTCCGTCGAATACCCGTCGGAGGAGCTGGACCGGAGCGAGTTCGACGACGCCCTCGACGTGCTGTCGTACTACGCGGACCGGCACTACGACGAGCTGCGGGCCCTGATCGCCTGAGCGTGCGAGCGCGCTTGCCCGATGGCAGGGCGCATGGTACACCGCGCCTCGCGAGCTGACTGGGCGTTGCCTGGGTGGGCCTCCGCTACGGGGTCCGCCTTTTTTCGTCCCTGGGACCTCCGTCGAGGAGCCAGGGCTGCAGGCCGGCCAGGACGCTCGTGGTCCGAGAGGACCGGACGTCACCGAGCGCGAAATCTCCGAGCGAATGCCCAAGACCGTAGACCCCCAGCTAGAAGCCATCGTGGAGCCCGTATGTCGGGCCCATGGCGTCGAGCTCGTGCTGATCCAGAGGGTCACCGAGCACGGCCAGGCCGTGCTGCGCGTCACGATCGACCGGCCTGGTAGCGAGGAGGGGCCCGGGCTCGGGGTGTCGCTGGCGGACTGCCAGGCGGTGAGCCGCGATCTGGGCCCCGCGTTCGACGCGGAGGACTCCGCCCTGGAGCGCGCCATCGGCGGCAGCTTCCGGTTGGAGGTCAGCTCGCCGGGCGTGGATCGCCCGCTGGTGAAGCTGACGGATTTCGAGCGGTTCGCGGGCCGCACGGTGAAGGTTCAGCTGGAGACGCCCCTCGACGAGGGGCGCCGAAAGCTGGAGGGAACTCTGATGGGGGTCGACGGCGAGATGGTTCGACTCGAGGTCGACGGGAGCGAGCTCCAGCTCCCGCACGCGGAAATCGCAAGGGCCAACGTCGTCTACGAATTCGATTGAGCGTTCCAACGGGTCAGGAGCGGCCCAGAGGAAGCGGAGAGGTGTCGATCATGCAGCAGGGCATGTCGCTGCAGAACATCATCGAGCAGGTCAGCAAGGAAAAGGGCATCGACCCTCAGGTGCTGATCGAGACGATGGAACAGGCCATCTTGACGGCCGCGAAGCGGACGTTCGGGGTGAACCGTGAGCTCGAGGCGCGTTTCAACGAAGAGACGGGCAACGTCGACCTCTATCAGTTCATGACGGTGGTCGAAGAGGTCGAGGACGACGAGCGCGAGATCTCGCTCGTCGACGCGCGCCGCTACGAGTTCGAGGACGCGGAGGTCGGCGAAGATCTCGGCTTCCAGATCTTCTACCTCCAGGAAGACGCCGAAGCGGCGAAGCAGCAGGACCGCCAGTACGGCGATCTGCTCGGGCTTCAGCAGCATCGGCGCGGCTTCGGTCGGATCGCCGCGCAGACGGCCAAGCAGGTCATCATCCAGCGCGTCCGTGACGCCGAGCGCGAGCTCATCTTCAACGAGTACAAGGACCGCAAGGGCGAGCTGATCACCGGCATCGTCCGACGCTTCGAGCGCGGCTCCAACATCATCGTCGACCTCGGCCACACCGAGGCGATCCTCCCGACGCGCGAGCAGACGCCGCGCGAGAGCTACCGCCCGGGCGACCGCATCGTCGCGTTCCTCAAGGACATCGATCGCGAGGCCCGTGGGCCGCAGATCATCTTGAGCCGCACCGACGTGGGCCTCCTGGTGAAGCTCTTCGAGATGGAGGTCCCGGAGATCTACGAGGGCATCGTCCGCATCGTGGCCGCGGCCCGTGAGCCGGGCGCGCGGAGCAAGATCGCGGTCACCAGCCGCGACAGCGACGTCGATCCCGTGGGCGCGTGCGTGGGCATGAAGGGCTCGCGCGTGCAGGCGGTCGTCCAGGAGCTCCGCGGCGAGAAGATCGACATCGTCCCGTGGGACCGCGACCCGGCGCGCTTCGTGTGCAACGCGATCGCCCCGGCCGAGGTCAGCCGCGTCATCATCGACGAGGCGCACGGCGGCATGGAGCTGGTCGTCCCGGACGCGAAGCTCTCGCTCGCCATCGGGCGCCGCGGCCAGAACGTCCGCCTCGCCTCTCAGCTCAGCGGCTGGAAGCTCGACATCGTCAGCGAGTCGCGCTTCCGCCAGATGGAGGAGCAGGCGCTCTCCGAGATCGGCCGCATCAGCGGGACCGACGAGGAGATGGTCAAGAGCTTCTACCGGATGGGCTTCCGGACCCTCGACGAGATCGCCGAGGCGCCGGACGCGGAGCTGCAGACCATCGACGGCATCGCCACCCCCGAGGACGCGGCGAGCATCCGTCAGCGCGCCGCGAAGGCGATGGAGGCGCACCGCCTGGAGCGCGTCTCGGATGCGAAGCAGAGCGTCGAGAACCTCTCGGACCGGGACCACCTGCTGCTCGCGCCGAACATGACGGAGCGCATCGTGGACGCGCTCGAGTCCTCGGGCTATCGGAGTGCGCAGGACGTGCTGAACGAGACGGACGTCGATCGGCTGGCGATCCGGACCGGACTGGGTATTCAGAAGGCCCAGGAGGTCAAGGAAGGCGTCTCGCGCTACGTGGACAACGAGATGGATGGCGTGGTGGAGACCCAGCGCGCCGTCCGCGAGAAGCATCTGGCTCTCGAAAAGCAGGCCCTCGAGAAGCAGCAGGCCGAGGCGGCCGCGGCTGCGGAGGCGGAAGCCGCCGAGGCCGAAGCCGCGGGGGCCGACGCCGCGCCCGAGACCGAGACCCCCACCGAAGACCCCTCCACCGACGAGACCTCCACCGACGAGAGCGCGGCGCAAGAGCGCCAGGAGGCCTGACCGGAGATCCCCATGCTCGCCCCCCGAGAAACAGAACCGGAGACGACGCCGGAGCGCACGTGCGCCGGGTGCCGACGGCAGGACGCGCAGAGCGCCCTGCTGCGGTTCGCGGTGCGTGACGTCGCGCCGCGCCTCGTCCCCGATCCGCGCCGGCGGCTGCCGGGGCGGGGGGTGAGCGTGCATCCGACCCGGGCCTGCGTGCAGCGGGCGGTCGAGAAGGGCGGCTTCGCGCGCGCCCTCAAATCCAAGCCTGACGTCGACACGGACACCCTGTGTGCGATGGCGATCGGGCAATACGAGCGCCGCGTGCAGGGGCTCTTGATGGCCGCGTCGCGGACGCGCGCCGTGGCGGTGGGAACCGACGCGGTGCGCCGAGCGCTCGAGGCCGGCGACGTGCACACGCTCGTCGTCGCGAAGGACGCGGCGGGGCGTCGCGACGAGATCGTCGCGCAGGCGACCCGGATCGGGAGCCGCGCCGTGGTGTTTGGTACGAAGTCCGCTCTCGGCCACCTACTGGGTCGGTCCGAGGTCGGCATCATCGCCATCCTCGATTCGAGGATCGGAAAAGAACTGGCGGCTACCGCCGCATGTGCTGCGCAGCTGGAGGAGGGCGACTCCGTCCTCTCCAGGAACGAAGAGTCGGAGGCTGAATGAGCAAGGTGCGCGTGTACGAGGTCGCTCGCGAGCTCGGCATGAACAACCGCGAGTTGCTCGGGCGGATCCAGTCCCTCGGGATCCAGGTGCGTAACCACATGAGCGCGCTCGAGCCCGCGGAGGTCGAGCGCGTCAGGCGCGCGCTGGACAAAGACAAGGTGGAGAACACCGTGGAGACGCGGATTCGCAAGACGGTGATCCGTCGTCGGACGAAGAAGAAGCCCAAGCCGGAGGTCGCAGAGGCGCCCGCGGCGGAGGCGCGTCCGGAGCCGGTCGCGGCCGAAGAGCCGCGCGCGGAGCGGCGCCCGGTCGCGGAGGCGCGTCCCGCGCCCGAGCCCGAGAAGCCCGCGCCGGCCGTCGCGGCCGAGCCGGTCGCGAAGCCCGCGGAGGCGAAGCCGGCGGCCGAGAAGCCCGCCGAGGCCAAGCCGGCCGAGCCGCCGAAGGCAGAGCCCGCGGCGGAGAAGGTGGCGGAGAAGCCCGCCGCAGCCAAGGCCGAGCCGGAGAAGGCCCAGGAGCCCGCGAAAGCCCCCGCGCCCGAGCGCATGGAGCCGCCCCCGCCCCCGCCGTCGGGCGGCGCGGAGCCGACCCGCATCCCCGCGCAGCCGCCCGCGACCGCCACCGGTCCGGCCGTGCCGCCGCATCGCCCCTCGCAGCCGGCCCCCGCCGCGCAGCGCCTCGGGCACGCGAACCTCCCGCCGGGCGTCGTCTCGCGCGGGAACCAGACCGCCCCGTCCGCGGGTGGGATCTCGGAGGCGGCGCGTAACCGCATCGTCTCGCAGCACGCGCAGAGCCGCGGGCCGCGCCGCCGCGAGGTGGGGCGCCGCGAGCTCGGCCAGCCCGGTCGCCCGACCGGCGGTCGCCGCAAGCAGCGCATCAGCAGCAACCGCAAGGGCATGAAGACCGAGATCACGGTCCCCAGCGCCCAGAAGCGGATCATCAAGATCGAGGACAACGTCGGGCTCCAGACGCTCGCGGCTCGCATGAGCCTCAAGTCGACCGACGTGCTCATGAAGCTCATGCAGCTCGGCATGACGAGCGTCACGATCAACTCCACGCTCGACTCCGACACCGCGAAGATCATCGCGGCCGAGTTCAACTACGAGGTCGAGAACGTCGCGAAGAGCGAGGACGAGCTCATCGACGAGATGCGCGGCGAGTTCGCGGACGACGCGGGCGACCGCATCTCCCGCGCGCCCATCATCACCGTCATGGGTCACGTCGACCACGGCAAGACGTCGCTGCTCGACAAGATCCGTCAGGCGGACGTGGCGGGCGGCGAGGCCGGCGGCATCACCCAGCACATCGGCGCGTACCGGGTCGAGACCGACCGGGGCGTCATCGTCTTCCTCGACACCCCTGGTCACGAGGCCTTCACGGCGATGCGCGCCCGCGGCGCCCAGGCGACCGACGTGGTCGTGCTCGTGGTGGCGGCGGACGACGGCGTGATGCCGCAGACCAAGGAGGCCATCAACCACGCGAAGGCGGCCGAGGTGCCGATCGTCGTGGCGGTCAACAAGATCGACAAGCCGGACGCGCAGCCTCAGCAGATCCGTCAGGAGCTGGTGGGCTACGGTCTGCAGCCCGAGGAGTGGGGCGGCACGACGTTGTTCGTCGACGTCAGCGCCATCACCGGGCAGGGCGTCGACACGCTCCTCGAGAGCCTCGCGCTCCAGGCGGAGCTGCTCGAGCTCGAGGCCAACCCGAACATCCCCGCCGAGGCGATCGTGCTCGAGGCGTACCTCGATCGCGGCCGCGGCGCGGTGGCCAACGTGCTCGTCCGCAACGGCACGCTCCGGCAGGGCGACACGGTCGTGGCCGGTCCGGCCATGGGCAAGGTCCGCGCGCTGACCGACGAGAAGGGCGAGCGCCTGGACGTCGCGGGGCCGGCGACGCCGGTCGAGGTCCTCGGCCTCGGCGAGGTGCCGTCCGCGGGCGACATGCTCTACGTGGTCGAGAACGAGGAGCGCGGTCGCGAGCTGGTCGAGCAGCGTCAGCGTGAGGCGTCCTTCAAGGCCAAGACCGTGGCGATGTCCGCCATGGAGCGGCTCCAGAAGATGGTGAACGCGGGCGAGCAGCAGGAGCTCAACCTCGTCATCAAGTCCGACGTGCACGGCTCGCTCGAGGCGCTCACCAAGGCGCTGACGGAGCTGAGCACGGAGAAGGTGAAGGTCAGCGTCATCCACACGGGTGTCGGCGGCATCACCGAGCAGGACGTCATGCTCGCGAGCGCCTCCGAGGGCCTCATCATCGGCTTCAACGTCCGTCCGGCCGGCAAGGCGGGGCAGGTGGCGAAGGCCGAGAACGTCGAGATGCGCTTCTACAAGATCATCTACGAAGCGGTCGACGAGGTGAAGAAGGCCATGGCGGGCATGCTCGCCCCCGAGTTCCGCGAGAAGGAGCTCGGCAAGGCGGAGGTGCGCATGACCTTCGGCATCCCGAAGGTGGGCACCATCGCGGGTTGCTACGTCACCGAGGGCAAGATCCTCCGCAACGGCAAGGCGCGCCTCGTCCGCGACGCGGTCGTGGTCTGGGAGGGCGACATCGGATCGCTCCGCCGCATCAAGGACGACGTCCGCGAGGTCGCGTCCGGCTACGAGTGCGGTATCGGCCTGGCCGGCTTCAATGACGTCAAAGAAGGCGACGTCATCGAGTGCTTCGAGATGGAAGAGATCGAGGCTACGCTGTAACTATTGGGCGGGGCTTTTCAAGCCCCTCCCCCCCACTGCGCCGGCACAACGACGTTCGCTTCGGGTGCTCCGCACCCTGCGCGAACATCGCTGCGCCGGCTCCGCGGGGCCCCCCCAACCCAAGTCGGGCGACTTACGTCGCCCGGGTCCCGCGCTCCGCGCGTGAGCCACGCGGCTCGCGCTTTCGCTTCGCGAAAGCTGGCCGCCCGCTGCCGCGGGGGATCCGCCTGGGGCCGCCACTTCGCTTCGCTCGTCGCTCGGCGACCTCGCTTCGCTCGTCGCTCTGCGCGACCTCGCTTCGCTCGTCGCTCGGCGACCTCGCTTGGCTCGTCGCTCCGCGGGACCTCGCTTCGCTCGTCGCTCTGCGACCTCGCTTCGCTCGTCGCTCTGCGCGACCTCGCTTCGCTCGTCGCTCTGCGCGACCTCGCTTCGCTCGTCGCTCGGCGACCTCGCTTCGCTCGTCGCTCTGCGCTCGTCGCTCTGCGACCTCGCTTCGCTCGTCGCTCTGCGCGACCTCGCTTCGCCGTCGCTGGTGGCCGACATCGGGGGGCGTGGCATCGTTCGCGACCTCGGGGCCTGGGGCGCTGGGGCGTCCACTCGGGGGCGGCGATTTTGGAACTTCCGCGTGCGGGCGCGCTGCTTACGCCCGATCCTTTGTCCGTATGGTCATCGCCGTCGCTCGCATCGTCCTGGCTCTGCACGGGAACGACTCGTTGAAGGGGAAGCGCAAGGTGGTACGCCGGGTGGTGGACCGGGTGCGACATCGCTTCAACGTGGCCATCGCGGAGGTGGCGGAGATGGACGTGCACCGGCGGGCGGTGCTCGGGATGGCCGCGGTGAGCAACTCGGGGAGCCACGCGTCGTCGATGATCGACGCGGTGATCCAGCAGGTGCAGGCGTCGACGGACGCGCCGCTGGTGGAGCGGTCGCTGGAGATCGTGCACATCGGCGACGGAGAGCACATGGAGAAGCTCGCGGGGCTGGGCGCGGTGCCGGACGTGGGTTTGGCGGCGGACTGGGACCTCGACGCGGAAGAGGCTTGGCTGAAAGCTGGGGATGACGATGGCGAAGACTGACGGTGGACGGCCCGGGCGGGTCGGGGAGCGCATCCGGGCGGAGCTCATGGAGCTGTTGCTGGTCGGCGCCGTGAAGGATCCCGGGGTGCAGGGCGCCGTGGTGCACGAGGTGATCGTCTCGAAGGACCTCCGGCACGCCAGGGTCTATGTGCGGCTCGGGGAGCTCGAGCCCAGCGCGGACCGCGTGACGCGGCTGATGCGGGGGCTGGAGCGCGCGACGGGGTTCCTGCGGCGTGAGCTCGGGCAGCGCCTGCAGATCCGCTACACGCCGGAGCTGAAGTTCCTCTGGGACGAGACCACCGAGCGCGCGCAGCGGGTCGAAGAGCTGCTCGAGGAGATCCGCCACGAGGGAGACGGGTCGTGAGCCGCGAGGAGGTCCTCCGGATCACGAACGAGGGCGAGCGCTTCGCGGTGACGTGCCACCGTCGGCCCGACGCGGACGCGCTCGGCTCGGCCCTCGGCTGGGCCGCCGCGCTCCGATCCATCGGCAAGGAGGCGGTCGTCTACAGCGTGGACACGCCGCCTCGCATGCTGCGCTTCCTCGACGTCGGCGAGGTCGAGGGCGCGCCCCCGGCCGGGCGCTTCGACGCGTGCTTCGTGATGGACGCGGCGGCGCGCGCGCTGGTGCCCGACATGCCGGACGGGCTCGAGGGGCCGGTCGTGATGTTCGATCACCACGCCGCGCACGACGACTTCGGGGACGTGATCCTCCGAGAGCCCGACGCCGCGGCGACCGGGGTGCTGGTCGTCCGCGTGATGCGGGAGCTGGGCATCGAGGGCTACCCGCCGGGCGTCGCCGAGCCGCTCTACGCCGCCATCGTCGCGGACACGGGCGGCTTCCGATACCCGGCCACCAGCCCGGAGACGCTGCGCCTCGCGGCGGAGCTCGTCGAGGCGGGGGCCGCGCCGTGGACGACCGCCTATCACCTCTTCGAGGGCTGGGAGCCGGCCCGCATGAAGCTGCTCGGCGCCATCCTGGACGACATGGAGATCGCGCTCGACGGACGGCTCGCCGTGCAGCGGGTGACGCGCGAGATGCTCACGCGGCTCGGCGCCGACGACGAGATGGTCGAGGGCATGGTCAACTACGGTCGCATGCTCGAGGGCGTGGAGATCAGCGCGCTCGTGTGGGAGATGGACAAGGGCGGCCGGCGCGAGACGAAGGTCAGCCTCCGCTCGAGCGGCGACGCCGACGTCTCGCGCATCGCGGCGGCCATGAACGGCGGCGGCCACCGCTCGGCGGCCGGCGCCAACGTGCCCGATGATCTGGCCACCACCGAGGCGAAGGTCGTGGCGCTGGCGAAGGACCTCCTCGGCGACGCGGACTGATGGGGCGCAAGCGCAAAGGCGACGTGCACGGCGTGCTCGTGGTCGACAAGCCGCGCGGGCCCACGTCGCATGACGTGGTGGCCTGGGCGCGTCGCGCGCTCGGCACGCCGGCGGTCGGTCACGCGGGCACCCTCGACCCGATGGCCACGGGGGTGCTCGTCCTCGGCGTGGGGGAGGGCACCAAGCTCCTGCGCTGGCTCACCGTGGACGACAAGGAGTACCGCGCGACGGTGGCCCTCGGCGCGGAGACGGACAGCCTCGACGCCGACGGAGAGATCGTGGAGCGCGCGCCCGTCCCCGCGCTGGACCTCGAGGCCGTGCGCGAGGTCGCGCGGCGCTTCGAGGGGACGATCACCCAGCGCCCGCCGATCTACAGCGCCATCAAGGTCGACGGCGAGCCGCTGCACGCGCGCGCGCGCCGCGGCGAAGACGTCGAGGCGCCGACGCGAGAGGTCACGGTGCGACGGCTCGAGATCTTCTCGGTGAACGCCGACGCGCTCGAGCTCGAGGTCGAGGCGTCGAAGGGCTTCTACGTGCGCTCGCTCGGCGGCGACCTGGCGCGCGCGCTGGACACCCGAGGCCACCTCGTGGCGCTGCGTCGCCTGAGGAGCGGGGGCTTCGTGCTCGCCGACGCGGTCGACGGCGAGACCCTGCGCCGCGCCGCCGAGCGGGACGCGCCGGACGAGGCCGCGCGGGCCGAGGTCCGAGCAGGGTTGCTCGATCTCGCGGCGGCGTGCCGTGACATGCCGCGCGTGAGCCTGGACGCGCGCGGGGAGACGGACGCGGCGCACGGGCGCGCCATCTCGCTCCGTCACGCCGAGGGCGCGGAGTCGATCGCGGAGGGCGTCGAGCCCGTGGCGCTCCTCGACGCGTCGGGCAACCTCTGCGCCATCGGCCGACGCACCGACCGCGACGTCCGGGTGGTGCGCGGCGTACGCCTCTGAGGCCTACGCGTCAGCCGCCGTCCGGGGCGCCTGCGTCCGGAGCGCCTGCGTCCGGAGCGCCGCCATCGGGAGCCGGAGGGTCCATGCAGGCGCCGCTCAGGCAGCCCCGGCGCGAGCAGCACACGCCGTCGCAGCACACCTGGCCCAGCTCGCACGCGCCCCCGCACGACGCACCGCGGGTGCAGGTGCCGTCCTCGCAGCGCTCGGCGCCCTGGCAGAGGTTCTCGCACTCCCCGCAGTGGAAGCGATCCGTGGTCGTGTCCACGCACCCGACGTCGGGCTCGTCCACGCAGCAGGTCGACTCGGGCGTGCCCTCGCACGGCTCCCGCGATCCGCACACGCAACGGCCTCCGTCGCAGCGATCGGCGGTGCGGATGTCGCACGCGGCGTCGCAGTCTCCGCAGTCCAGCGCGGACGTGGCCAGGTTCGCGCAGTAGGTCTGGCCGCCTTCCTCGCGGGCCGGGCAGCAGAAGTCCTCGACCGTGCCCCGACAGCCGAGCGGGTTCACGCCGCAGCTGCACTGGCTGGCCTGGCACGCGTCCCCGCGGTTGGCGGCGACGCAGTTCGTGCCGCAGGTGCCGCAGTGCTCGGGGTCGTTCCTCAGCGCGTAGCAGACGGCGTCTCCGCCCGTGGGGTCCGCGCAGCAGGTCTCGTCGTCATCGCAGCCGGGCGCGCACATCGGGGCCGGCGCGTCGGGCGGCTCGGCGTCGCGGAGCGCCGCGTCGAAGCCCCCGTCCGCGCCCGCGTCCGGCGTGGCGCCATCGTCACACGCGATGGCCAGCGAGGCGGCGAACAGAATCAGTCCCAAGCGCATGGTCTGTTGTTAGCAGCCCTCCGACGTCTCTGCCCCTCGCATGGAGGTCGCGCATGGATGTCGCGCGATGACGCCGAACGCGCCACCGATCTCGCCCGACGCGTCAAAATCTGGTGATCGAGGGCCCGTACGCCAGGGACCAGGGAGGAGGCAGACATGTTCAGCATCAGAGATCTTCCCCCCATCGTTCGCGTGGAGCGCTTGATCGTGGGCGCGACGCTGGCGATGTCGGTCGCGGCTTGCGGTACGGAGCCGGGCCTGGGCGACGGCGGCCTCGCCGACGCCGCGCGGCCCGTCGCGCCCCACGACGCGAGCGTGCAGCCACGGGACGGGGCGCCGGCCGACGGGGGCCCGCCCGAGCGCCCTCCGGCCGAGCGCGTCCCGGAGCTGGCGAGCCGCTCGCGCGGCGTCGCGCCCCTCTCGGTCGTGTTCGACGCCACGTCCAGCGACGCGATCGCGCGGCCCCCCGAGTCGGACGGGCGCCGCGAGTACGCGGACCTCCACTACGCGTGGGACTTCGACGACGCGTCGGCGGGGACGTGGGCCGTCGACGGCCGCTCGAGGAACGGCGCCATCGGCTACGTCGCGGCCCACGTCTTCGAGACGCCCGGGGTGTACGACGTGCGCTTGACGGTCTCCGACGCCTCGGGCGTGCTGGGCCGCTACGTCGTTTCCGTCGAGGTCGAGGACCCCGACGTCGTCTACGCGGGAGAGGCCACGGTGTGCGTCAGCAACACGGAGCAGTTCGTGGGCTGCCCCGCGGACGCGCGGACGCTGGGAGGCGCGGGTGACCTCGCAGCCGTGGCCCCTCTGATCGCGAGCGGCACGCGGGTGTTGCTCCGGCGGGGCGACCGCTTCGCCGCCAGCGAGACGGTGCGGCTGCGGCTCGACGGCCCGTTCACGCTCGGGGCGTTCGGCGACTGCGAGCGGCCCGACGCGCGCGGCATCTGCGCCAACGCGCCGCTCATCGAGTCGTCGCTGAGCGAGGGCTCGGTGTTCGACGACGACCGGGGCGGCACGCGGGACCTACGCGTCATGGACCTGACGTTCGTGGACCTGGCCGGCGGGGGGGCGAACGCGATGTGGGGGGGCTACGAGATGCGCCAGATACTCTGGCTGCGTCTCGCCATGACCGGGTTCGCGGGGGCGCTGGGCGCCGGGCACTGGGAGACCCGCGGCCACGACGAGATCACGGTGGCCAACTGTCGCACCGAGCGCAGCCGCGGCCAGGGCGCGTACATCGGAGCGCGTCGACTCGCGCTGCTCGGGAACCGGTTCGCGGACGGGCTGACCTCCCACGTCGTCCGCGTCTGGCACGCCCCGCTCTCGGTGATCGCCCACAACGACATCTCGGGCTCGAGCGTCGAGTCCGACAGCGGCCGCCACGCGCTCAAGCTGCATGGCCCGCGCGAGGAGCTGCTGACGGATCCGGGGCCGACGGGTCTCGACGAGCGGACCCACCACGTCGTCATCGCCCACAACGTCTTCGGCGGCTCGGGCCCATGGCCGGTCGCGATCGGACCTCAGAACGGGGTCTACGACGAGCGGCTGAGCGACATCCTCGTCGTCGGCAACCGGTTCCTCGCGCGCCACGGGACCCCGTCGGTCCGGCCGGTTCAGCGCTCGCTGGTCATCTGGGCCCGCCACGTCACGGTCGTCAACAACGTCTTCAGCGGGGACGGGGCGCACGACATGCACTACTCCGGCGTGTCCGTCGGGCGGCGCGGGTCCGAGCCTCCGCCGCTCGGAGTCCGCGTCCTTCACAACACGTTCTTCCGTGGCGCGGGCGGCCGCTGGAGCTACGCGGTGCGGGTCGGCGAGGAGGCGACGGGGACCGTCATCCGCAACAACCTCGCGCAGCTCGAAGGCGCCACGCTGCTGGCGGAGGAGCTCGGCGAGGGCACCCTCGAGGCGGACAACCTCCTGACCGAGGACGCGGCGCTCGTGGACCCACGCAGCGACGACCCGCTGGGCGCGGACTTCCGTCCCACCGATCGATCGCCCGGGAGAGACGAGGGAGGGGAGGTGCCGGTCTTCGACGACCTCGATGGGGCCCGGCGGCCGGCGGGCGCGGCGCCCGATCTCGGCGCATTCGAGGGCGGCTGACGATGGAGAAGGGAGGGGCTGAGGCTCCTCCTGGAGGAAACAGGCGCCGACCGGATTCGAACCGGTGAATGGAGGTTTTGCAAACCTCTGCCTTACCACTTGGCTACGGCGCCACTCCCCAAAGGGAGGCTGGGAGCTATACCAGACTCGCGAACGGTGTCCAGCTCGGAAAAGAGCCGGGCACGGCCTACGTGGTCTTCTTGCGCCGGCCCCGCTTGGCCGTCTTCTTCTTCACGGCGGCCTTCGCCTTGGGAGCCGACTTGGCGCCACCGAGGCTGACCCCGAGCATCTTCCACGCGTCCTCGCGGAAGCCGTACTCCTTCTGGGTCGCCTCGACGATCTCCATGTCCTCGGCGTTCAGGTCCGCCTTGACGGGCTTGGCGCCGGTCTTCTTGATGGAGGTGATGGTCTCGCCGAGCTCGAGCAGCTCGTGCGTGTGAGAGAGGACCTCGATCGCCTTGAGCGGCTTGCCCTTCTTGCCTTTCTTCAGCTCCTCGAGGAGCCGCTTTCGGCGCTTCTCGGTGCGTCCATCGAGGCCGCGTCCACGCGTGCCGCCGTCACTGAACAGCTGATTGAGCTGGCGCGCGGCGCGACGCTTCGCGATCGCTTCCTTGCTGCCGCGTCCGCCGCCCTTGGTCTTGCTCGTCTTCCGAGATCTCGCCACGCGTACTCCTCCGGTAGAAACGCCGTTTGAATCGGCCTTGGAAACACCGATAGGCGCTGTACCACGAAAGGAACGCCATCGGAAGCGAACGCGACGACTGCGCGGCCCGGATGTCCGCGAACGGTGACGTTTCGGGTGCTTTTTGGGTGGAAGAGGCGCGGCGATCGGTACATGCTCCCCGCCCATGACGTCCACGCAGAGCGAGATTGACGAGTCCTACAGCGTCTCGAACGACTTCTTCCGCCTCTGGCTCGACGAGGGTATGCACTACACCTCGGCGAGCTACCTCACGGGCGAGGAGACCCTCGAGGAGGCGCAGATCAACAAGTGCCGGATCCTCTACGACTACGCCGAGATGACCGAGGACAAGCTGATCCTCGACATCGGCTGCGGCTGGGGTTCGAACCTCGAATACCTCGCCTCGCGTGGCGTGAAGCGGGCGCACGGGATCACGCTCTCGACCGCGCAGGCGCAGTGGATCAACGACCGTAAGCTCCCCGGCGTCAACGCGATGCTGATGGACTTCCACGACTACGAGCCGGAGGAGAAGTACGACGCGCTCGTGTCGATCGAGATGATCGACCACATCTGCTCTCCCGAGCAGGCGCGCAAGGGCATGGCGGTGGATCTCTACCGCCAGTACTTCAAGCGCTGTCACTCCTTCGTGAAGCCGGGCTCCTGGTTCGCCTGTCAGGCCATTCTTCGCGATCGTGTCCCGCGCACCCGCAAGGATCTGGAGGATCTGGCCTTCACCGCGGACGTGATCTTCCCCGGCGGTCTCAACCCCCGCCTGGAGGAGCTGATCATGGCCATCCGCCCGTACTGGGAGGTGGTCGAGATGCGCACCCAGCGCGAGAGCTACGGCAAGACCACGGGGGAGTGGCTGGCCCGGCTGCAGGCCAACGAGGCGACCATCCGCGGCCAGTGGGGCGACAAGGTCTACGACGACTACGAACGCTACCTGGACACGTGCGTGCGGGCCTTCGACGCGCATTGGTCGAGCGACGTGCAGCTGAAGCTCCGCTGGTGCGAGGTCTGACCTAGCCCCGAATCAAGCGCTTCGCGCTCGCTCCGGGCCTAGCAATTCTAGCCAGGGGCTTTTCGCAAAAGCCCCTCGCTGCGGCGGCAAAGCCGCCTTCGCTTCACCCGAAAACGACGCGCCTGCGGCGCTTCTAGCCCCAAATCCACGCTCATTGTGGAATCAGGCGCTGGATTTGGGTCTAGCGTCTGAACTGAACGCGCCGCTCGGGTCCGCCCGGGCGGCGTTTTTCGTGGCGGTGGAGCCGGCCCACGCTCCGTGGTACATCGCCGTCGCCATGACGAGCCACGACAGCTTCGGGTCCCGCGCCACCCTCGAAATCGGGGGACGCTCCATCGACATCTACCGCCTCGACGCCCTGCAGAAGGCGGGCATCGGCGATGTCTCGACGCTCCCGTACTCCATCCGGGTGCTGCTCGAGAACCTGCTGCGGAACGAGGACGGCAAGACCGTCACCAAGAGCGACATCGAAGCGGTGGCCAAGTGGGATCCCCACGCCGAGCCGTCGACCGAGATCGCCTACCGCCCCGCCCGCGTGCTGCTCCAGGACTTCACGGGCGTGCCCGCGGTGGTCGATCTGGCGGCCATGCGCGAGGCCTTCGCGGAGATGGGCGGCGACCCCAACCGGGTCAACCCGCTCCAGCCCGCCGATCTCGTCATCGATCACTCGGTGCAGGTCGACTCGTTCGGCAACCTGCGCGCCTTCGACGAGAACGTGAAGATCGAATTCGAGCGCAACCGCGAGCGCTACCGCTTCCTCAAGTGGGGGCAGAGCGCCTTCGAGGGCATGCGCGTGGTTCCGCCGGGCACGGGCATCGTGCACCAGGTGAACCTCGAGTACCTCGCGCGCGTGGTCTTCACCCGCGACATGGACGGCCGCACCGTCGCCTACCCGGACACGCTCGTCGGCACCGACAGCCACACCACGATGATCAACGGCCTGGGCGTGCTCGGCTGGGGCGTCGGCGGCATCGAGGCGGAGGCGGCCATGCTCGGCCAGCCCATCGCGATGCTCCTTCCGCAGGTCGTCGGCTTCAAGCTGAACGGCAAGCTCCCCGCGGGCGCCACCGCCACCGACCTCGTGCTCCGCGTGGTCGAGATGCTCCGGCAGCACGGCGTGGTCGGGAAGTTCGTCGAGTTCTACGGCGAGGGCATGAGCTCACTGTCGCTCGCGGACCGCGCCACCATCGCGAACATGGGGCCGGAGTACGGCGCCACGATGGGCTTCTTCCCGGTCGACGAGGAGACGCTCAAGTACCTCCGCTTCACCAACCGCGACGAGGCGGAGGTGGAGCTGGTCGAGCGCTACCTGAAGGAGCAGGGCCTCTTCCACACGAAGGAGAGCCCGGAGCCGCGCTTCACCGCGTCGCTCGAGCTCGAGCTCGACACGGTCGTGCCGTCGATCGCCGGCCCGAAGCGCCCGCAGGATCGCATCGCGCTCACCGACGCCAAGCGCTCCTGGCGCCGCACGCTCGTGGGCAACCTCGCCCGCGAGCAGGAGGACATCGAGAAGACCGCGGCCGGCTTCCTCGGCGGTGAGCCGACCAGCGCGGTCGCCGACGCGGACGCCAAGGCGGCCCTCGAGCGGACCGGTCACGTGAAGCTGGACCGGGGCGAGTTCGATCTGCCTCACGGCGCGGTGGTCATCGCGGCCATCACCAGCTGCACCAACACGAGCAACCCCTCGGTCATGGTCGGCGCGGGCCTGCTCGCGCGGAACGCGGCCAAGCGCGGCCTCAACGTGAAGCCCTGGGTGAAGACGAGCTTCGCGCCGGGCTCCCAGGTGGTCACCGAGTACATGAAGGCGGCCAATCTCATGGACGACCTGGAGAAGCTCGGCTTCTTCCTCGTCGGCTACGGCTGCACCACCTGCATCGGCAACTCGGGCCCGCTCGAGGGGCCGGTCGCGGACGCGGTGACCCAGCAGAATCTGGTCGTCACCTCGGTGCTCAGCGGCAACCGCAACTTCGAGGGGCGGGTCAGCCCCCACACCCGCGCGAACTACCTCGCGTCGCCGCCCCTCGTCGTCGCCTACGGCATCGCGGGCACCCTCGACATCGACTTCGCGAACGAGCCGCTGGGTCAGGACCAGGACGGCAAGGACGTCTTCCTGAAGGACATCTGGCCGACCAACGAGGAGATCACCGAGACGGTCCGCCAGGCGGTGAAGAAGGAGCAGTTCGCCGACCGCTACGCGGAGGTCTTCCTCGGCCCCGAGCAGTGGCAGAGCACCGACGCGCCCACCGGCGACACCTTCGCCTGGGAGGACGACTCCACCTACATCCGCAAGCCCCCGTTCTTCGAGGGCATCGAGGCGGGGGAGCCGCCCGCGGCAGAGAACATCCAGGGCGCGCGCGTGCTGGCGCTCCTCGGCGACACCGTCACCACGGATCACATCTCGCCGGCCGGGTCGATCAAGGCCGACAGCCCGGCGGGCAAGTACCTGCAGGAGAACGGCGTCCAGCCGCGTGACTTCAACAGCTACGGCAGCCGCCGCGGCAACCACGAGGTCATGATGCGCGGCACCTTCGCCAACATCCGGCTGCGCAACCTGCTCGCGCCCGGCACCGAGGGCGGCGTCACGCGGCACCTCCCGGACGGCGCGCAGATGAGCATCTACGACGCCTCGATGAAGTACCAGGCGGACGGCGTGCCGCTCGTGGTGCTCGCGGGCAAGGAGTACGGCACGGGCTCGAGCCGCGACTGGGCGGCGAAGGGCACCTACCTGCTCGGGGTCAAGGCGGTGATCGCGGCGAGCTACGAGCGCATCCACCGCTCGAACCTGATCGGCATGGGCGTCCTGCCGCTCGAGTTCGTCGACGGCCAGTCGCACCAGGGCCTCGGCCTGACGGGCGAGGAGACCTTCGACGTCGCCGGCATCGCCGACGGCCTGAAGCCGGGCGCGCGCCTGAAGGTGAAGGCGAGCGACAAGGAGTTCGAGGTGAAGGTCCGCCTCGATACGCCGCAGGAGGTCGAGTACTACCTGCACGGCGGCATCCTGCAGTACGTCTTGCGTCAGATGGCGGCCAAGTAGGCTACTCGGGGTCCAGCTCGGCCGGGTCCCCCTCCTGCCACACGAGCATCGCCAGATCGGCCCGCGCCTCCGCTTCGAGCACGCCGGTGGTCACCTCGACCCCAGCGTCTCGGAGCATCTCGACCCCGCGCCCGCGGTTCTTGGGGTGCGGGTCGAGCATGGCGACGACGACGCGTCCCACGCCGCGCCGGATCAGCTCCTTGGCGCAGCTCGGGGTGCGCTGGTGGAAGGCGCACGGCTCGAGCGTCACGAAGGCGGTCACGTCGCCCAGCGGCCCCTCCACCTGCGCGAGCGCCATCGGCTCCGCGTGCGGCTGGTAGGGCGGCTGGGTGTGACCCCGCGCGACGATCGCGCCGCCTCGCACGAGCACGCACCCCACGGGCGGGTTCGGTCGGCACGCGGGCAAGGCGCGGCGCCCCTCGAGGAGGGCCTCCCGCATGAAGCGCTCGTCGGCTGGCTCGCTCACCGCGGTCCGACGCCTGCGGGGCGCTCGGCGAGCACCTCGTCCGCGCCTCGGAACTGGCCGGGCGCGTCCGTGTCGAGCAGCGCGATGTCGCCCGCGTAGAAGTTGCCGGCGATGTCGACGTCGATCTCGCCGCCGATGTCCTGGTAGTGCGCGACGGTGCCCTCGAAGGCGTTCCCGCGGAACACACCGGTCGAGCGCGCGATCATCACGGGGTAGGCCGCGCCGTCGAGCACGCTGTTCGTGATCGAGATGGGGGCGTCGCTCGCGTTGATGTGGATCGGGCAGTGGCAGTTCGTCAGCCGGCTGTGGTCGATCTGGAGGCTGCCGCCGCTGAGGGCGGTGCAGTCGGGCGACTCTCCCGGGTGGTCGAGGTCGATCTCCGCGTCGACCATGTCGAGCACGCCGCCGCTGACCCGCACGGTGCCGCCGCCGAACACGCGCGTGCGGTGCAGCGTGGCCCCCGCCGCGAGGCGGAGGTTGGACAGGCCGCGCGCGTAGAGGAGCGAGTCGTCGAGGCGGATCGAGGAGCCGGCCTCGCCGCGGATCCCGTCCGCCGCGTCGTAGATCTCCACGAAGTCGGCCTCGAGCGCGCCGCGCACGGTGATCCCGGACCAGCGGCGGTCGCCGTTGAGCTGCACGGGCGCGTCGGCGCTGCCGGCCAGCCGCAGGGTCCCGGAGACGGTGAGCGCGACGTCGGTCTCGAGCACGACGGTCGAGCCGGCGCAGACGGTGAGGGTCTCGCCCTCCGGCACCTCGACGTCCCCGACGATCCGGATCGTCCCGCAGAGCTCCCCGCTCGTCGGCCCGCCCTCGACCCGCGTGTCCTCGCCGCCCACCACGCGGCGGCCCGAGTCGGAGCCGGGCCCGGCGTCGGGGCGGAGCGGCGCGTCGGTCGCGCCGTCGCAGGCGGCCAGGGAGAGGGCGCAGAACAAGATCGTCGATCGCATGTGCGGAGGATACGCCAGAAGCATGCCGGCGGTTCGCTTCGGGCTCTCGCGTCTGCTCGGGGGGGATGGGGGAGCGTGCGGGGCTCCGGGGAGCGCAGGGCACGCGCGCGGGCAAGGGCAGGGGGCAGGCCGCTAGGCGCCCGGGATGATCAGATCGATGGCGTAGAGGCCGGTGCGGGCGGTCACGAAGAGCGTCGCGCCGTCGGCTCCCCCGAACGCGCAGTTGGCCGGCGTCTCCGGGACGCTCAGCGTGCCCCAGCGCGCGCCGTCCGGGGCGAAGACCGCGACGCCCTCCGCGGTCGTGACGAAGAGGTTCCCGTCGGCGTCGACCGCCATGCCGTCCGCGTTGGGGGTGCCGTCGACGAAGCGCCGCTCGCCGCTCGCGCTGCCGTCCGCGGCCACGTCGAACGCGAGGACCTCGCCGGCCGAGGTGAGCGCCACGTAGAGGATCGACTCGTCCGGCGAGAGCGCCACGCCGTTGGGCCGGCTGTCGACCGCGCCACGCCAGATCGCGTCGACCGATCCGTCGGGGGCGCGCCGGAAGACGCCATTGAAGTCCAGCTCGCGCGGCCGACCGTCCAGGCCGTACGGCGGATCGGTGAAGTAGACCGTGCCGTCGCTCCGCACCGCGAGGTCGTTCGGGCTGTGGAAGGCGCCGCCATCGAAGTCGGCGGCGAAGCTCGTGACCGAGCCGTCGTCCTCCGTCACGCTCACCCGCCGGTTCTGGTGCTCGGCCGCGAGCAGCCGGCCGTCGGGGAGGGTGGCCAGGCCGTTGGCCGCGCCGCTCGGCATCCGGAAGACGTCGAACGCGTCCGGCGGCGTGAAGCGATGAATGGTCGAGCGCGGGATGTCGGTGAAGAGCAGGGCGTCGCCGACCCAGTGCGGCCCCTCGAGGAAGCCGAAGCCGTCGCGGAGCAGGCGAGCCTCGGAGGCGCCGTCGAGCGGGCTCGGGGGCGGTCCCGCGTCCAGCGTGCCCGCATCGCTGGGGCCCGCATCGCTCGGGCCTGCGTCGGAGCCCGCGTCATCGTCCACGCGCGCGTCGCGCGAGAGTCCCGCGTCGCCTGCGCCGCCCCCATCGCAACCGGCGAGGAGGAGGAGCAAGACCAGCGCGCGCCTCACGCGTAGAGCTCGTCGAGCAGCCCGCGCGGCAGCGACGGATCGCCGAAGTCGTCGAGCGGCGAGCCGTCCGCCTTCGTGCAGCCCACCGCGGCTCCGATCGTGCTCAGGAGTCGGTTGTGATTGACGTCGTTGCCGCCGCCGAGCTCGATGTGCTCGCCCTGACGGAGCGCGCCGCCGCAGCTCCCGGCCAGCACCCACGGGACGTCGCTGCGCGCGTGCCCGGGGCCGCTGCCGAGGTCGTTGAACCAGCAGGACACGCCGCAGTCCAGGAGCGTCGCGCCCGACGGCATCTCGTACTCGCTCAGGCGATCGAGCAGGTGCCGGAAGGTCGCCGCGAACTGCCGGTCGACCTGCGCGTGCATGCGGTCCGAGTTGGCGATGGCCGCGCCGTCGCTGCCGTGGCTGAGGCGTCGATGCGAGAGGAAGTGGAAGTTCTCCATCTGCTCGCCGGTCGCCGGGTCGCGGTAGCGGGTGCTGCCGTCGTTGCCGCTGCCGATCTGGATGCTGACCGAGCGCGTGACGCCGCACGCGATGGCGAGCGCGGCCACGTCCATGTGCAGGCGGGTCGCCGCGAGGACCTCGTCTCCGTCGGTGCTCTCGTAGGCGGCCCCGATGCCCTCGAGCGCCCGCACGCGCTCGTCGTCGAGCTGACAGCTCAGGCGCACCTCCAGGTCCCGGACGGCCGACTGGTGCAGCTCGATGCGCTGCTTGTCGCTCCGGGACAGCTCCGAGCGCCGCATGAGGCGGGAGAGCTGGGTGCGGACGAGGTCGTTGACGCTGCGGCCGCGCTCGGCGATCTGCCGCTGCGCCTCCGCGCTCAGCCCCGCGTCGCCGCCCACCAGGTTCCGGTACGCCTCGTTCGGGTCGTGGAAGGGGCTGCGGCGGTCGGCCGCGCCTCGATACGAGATGCAGGGTCCGCCGAGCCAGCCCGAGCCGCGGCCCGCGTACATGAACCAGCTGTCGCGGCCGTCGGGGTTGAGCTCGCGCCCGATGCGGTGGTCGATGGACTCGCCCGCCGCCTCGCTGCTGCCCCCCGCGCCGTTCACGGTCGGGCCGCGCCCGGTGAGGCACTGGAGCGCCCCGCGCGCGTGCCCGTCGCCGTAGTCGAAGCTCTGCATGTTGACGTTGCCGACCACCAGCAGCTTCGAGAGGTGGGGCGTCAGCTCGTCGAGCGCGCGGTCGGCCACCGACGCCGCGGTGAGCGCGCCGAGGCTGCGCGGCCAGAAGCGCTCCGGCTCGTCTCCGAGGACCGAGCTCCGCGCGGTCGCGACGCCGTTGGCCTGCCGGAAGAAGACCGCGTAGGCAGGCGCCTCCCCGTCGGCCCGCGCCGCCGGGCGCCCGAGGCTCTCCAGGAGCGGCAGGGCGAGGGTGGCGCCGAACGCGCCGCGGAGCACGAGGCGTCTTCCGAGCTTCATTCGCTGACCTCCCGGACGCTGCGGTGGAGGAACGCGCGCGAGGTGACGATCTGGACCACCAGCTCGCGCACCGAGAGCGTCCCGTCGCGCGAGCCCTCGGCCAGCGCGCTCACCAGCGCCTGATCTTCGGGCGCCGCGTGTCGCCCCATGGTGCGCTCCACCCAGTGGCGCACGTAGCACTCGTGGGCCCACGTGCTGTCCGCGAGCGCGTCGACGAGCTCCACCGCGCCGCTCACGGGCGTCGGCGCGCCGTCGATGGGCGGGCTGCCCGTCGTGTCGACCGGGTGGCCGTTGTCGAGCTCGCGCCAGGCGCCGATCGCGTCGTAGCTCTCGAACGGGAAGCCGAAGGGGTTGATGATCTGCGAGTGGCACCCGGCGCAGATCGAGCCCGGCTGCTCGGTGTGATTCGCGATCGTCTCCCGGTTCGTCGCGCCCTCGATCACGGGGGGCGGCGGGACGTCGTCGGGGGGCGCCTCGATGTGCACGCACGCCACTCGCTCGGCGAGGAACACGCCGCGGTGGATCGGGTCGGGCGCGGCCTGGGTCGCGTTCGACGCGAGGAAGCCGACCTGGGTGAAGACGCCGCGGCGCTGCGACGCGTCGAGGGTGACCGGCTCGAAGTCCTCCCCGAAGCTCCCGTCGAGGCCGTAGACCGCGGCGAGCTCGGCGTTCACGAACGTGTCGGGGGAGGTCAGCAGGTCCCGGTAGCTCCCGTCGCGGCCGAACACGATCTCGCGCACGAAGCGGTCGTGCTCCTCGGTGGCCAGCGCCCCGAGGTTGGCCGGTGCGTCGGGGAAGAAGGTGGTCGACGGGGTGATGCCCTCGAACGACGCGACGTCGAAGAGCTGCCGGTGGAAGCGCACGAAGACGCCCTCGGCCCGGGGGTCGTCCAGCATGCGGCGGGCCTGGAGCGCCACCTGCTCCGGGTCGGCGGTGAGCATGCCGGCGGCGGCCGCGGCGAAGAGCTCCTCGTCGGGCAAGCTGTCCCAGAGGGCGTAGGAGAGGCGGCTCGCGATCTCGTAGTCGTCGAGCGGGATCGTGCCTCGGTCGCGCTCGCTCGAGAGCTCCACCCGATAGAGCAGGAAGGGGGACTGGAGCATCGCCTCCAGGATCAGCCGGACGCCGGCGTGGAGGTCGTCCTGGGCGCCGTAGAGCCCCGACGCCTCCCCGTAGAGCATCATGTACTCGGAGATCTCGTCGTCGGTGAGCGGGCGGCGGTGGGCGCGGGCGCCGAAGCTGCGCACGAAGCGCTCCGCGCGGTCTCGGTCCGCGCCGCCGCCGATCGGGGGCGCGATGCGCTCGAAGATCGCGCTGTCCACGGTCGCGGTCTCCGCCAGGTCGCCGGCCGCGCGCTGATAGCCGCTCCACAGGACCTCGTCGACGTTCAGGGCTCCGCCCGGGTTGTCGAAGATGGCCTCGCCCGGCAGGGAGTCGGCGCGCAGAGCGTCCGAGAGGCCCGTCGGGCCCTCGAGCCCGAACAGGTCGCGGACGGTGTTCTCCCACTGGGCGTGCGTGAGCCGCGGGAGGCGGGTCTCCGGAGCGGGGATCACCACGCCGTCGGGAACGTGTCGCTCACCGTCGCCTGGTCTAGATGGCGTATCGCCAACGAAACCCTGACATCCGATCAGGCAGGCGACGGCGAGCGACCAGAGGGGGGTCGTCCTCTGCATGAGCGCTCACACAGCACGAGCCGGGCCGCGCTCGGAGGGGGACCGAACGCCGCCGGTCGTGGCGCCTGGAGCGCTCCATGCTCCGCGTGGAGCATTTTGGGCTCCGCTCACTCGCGGAGCAGCACGTCGCAGTAGTAGCGGAGCTTTCGGATGAGCTTGCCGTGGGGGCGCTTGTCGATGTCCTTCTTCAGCGCGAGCATCACCTTGCGCTGGAAGGTGTAGCGGT
The DNA here is from genome assembly GCA_040218145.1 of Sandaracinaceae bacterium. Taxonomy (GTDB): domain Bacteria; phylum Myxococcota_A; class Polyangia; order Polyangiales; family Sandaracinaceae; genus JAVJQK01. Next base: position 77,423 of record JAVJQK010000102.1, read on the forward strand.
TGAGCACGGGCTCGGGGGGCGCGACCCCGCCGGCCTCCTCGAGCGCGGCGAAGACGTGCTCGCGCGGCCAGCCCCAGAGCGCGAGGTCGGCCGGATCCACGCCATCGATCATGCGCTTGGCGAGGGCCAGCTTGCGGTCGTCCGAGGCCAGCTCCGCCGCCCACTTGTGCAGCGAGTCCGTCACCGGCCGCTTGTGCTGGTGCACCCCGATGGGGTCGCCCGGCCCCTTCGCCTGCTCGGAGCGCTCCCCGTAGTCCACCGCCTCCGGCTCGTGCTCGATGCCGAGGAACGCGAAGACGCGCTCCAGGTGCTGCTCCGGCGTCTCGACCAGCTCCTCGTAGCGCACGTGAGTCAGCGGAACCGGCCGCTCGCGCAGGAAGCGGGCGATGGCCGGCACGTAGCGCTCGACGATGGGGTTGTAGTCGTGCGCCGCGTCCCAGTCGCCGTCGAAGAAGGAGTTCGCGAAGGAGCTGAAGATGGCCAGCGGGTGCCGCGTGAGCACGACGTACTTCGCCTCCGGGTAGACCCTGGCGATGAAGTCGAGCACCAGCGCGTTCGCGGGCGTCTTGTCGAGGAAGTAGCGCTGGCCGCTCGGCTCCAGCATCCGGCCGTAGAGCGTGTCGGCGTAGGCGCGGAGCGCGTCGAGGTAGTCGTCCTCGCCGCGCGGCAGGTCCTCGACGAAGAGTCGCATGGCCTCGGCGCTGTTGATGTGGTCGTAGGGGGCCTTGTCGACCTTGTCGTAGTAGCCGAGGTGCGCGAGCGGCGTCATCAGGTGCGGCTCGGGGTGCGTGTAGATCTCGCTGTGCGAGCTCAGCATCCGCTGCATCAAGGTCGAGCCACTCCGCGGGGTCGAGATGAGGAAGAGCAGGCGATCCTTCATCGGCGTCTCCATGGGCGCGGTCTCCTCCCGCGAGGCGTCGCGCGGGCGGCTCTGTATGGTCTCGATGGCGGGATGGCTCAACACGATTCGGCTCCCTTCGACGGTGTACCAATCGGCGGAGTGGGGCGACGCACGCCGGGCACGTGTCGGTGGTGGAACAGCCCGAGATCCATGTCAAACTTTCGTCGCGTGAGCGCGCCGTGCGCGCCCGTGCGGAGGGCCAGCCGCTGTGGTATGGCGCCGCTTCTCCCCCTGCGTGGCTCCGCCGATGCGCGTCGACGCCACCTGACGAGACGAAGAGGACGCGATGGAGCTGAAAGTCATCGAAGGACAGGACTCGCCGGCGCACGCCCAGCGGCCGCCGGTCGACCCCACCACGCTCGCGCACCGCGACCTGCTCGAGGACGACTTCTGGCGGCGGATCCCCGCCTACGCAGGCGTGGACGAGGCCACCTTCCTCGACCACCGCTGGCAGATGAAGAAGTCGATCACCAAGGTCGACAAGCTGCTCGCGGCCCTCGAGGGCCTCGTGAGCGCGACCTTCCTCGACGACGCGGCCGAGGGCTTCGCGCGCGCGCCGATGGCGGTCCGGGTCTCGCCCTACCTGCTCAGCCTGATCGACTGGGAGAACCCCTACGAGGATCCGCTCCGCCGCCAGTTCATCCCGCTCGGATCCACGCGGCTGCCGGATCACCCGAAGCTCCGCTTCGACTCCCTGGCCGAGCAGGCGGACTCGCCCGTGCCCGGGCTGACCCACCGCTACCCCGACAAGGCGCTCTTCCTCGCCCTCGACACCTGCCCCGTCTACTGCCGCTTCTGCACCCGCAGCTACGCGGTCGGTCCGAACGTGGAGCAGGAGGAGCTGGAGAAGGTCAGCCTCAAGGCCAACAAGAAGCGCTGGGACGACATCTTCGCGTACATCGCGACCCGCCCGGAGCTCGAGGACATCGTCATCAGCGGCGGTGACTCGTTCAACCTGCGCGCCGACCAGATCCGCGAGCTGGGCAACCGCCTGCTCGACATCTCCAACGTGCGCCGCATGCGCTTCGCCACCAAGGGCCCGGCGGTCATGCCGCAGAAGGTGCTCTCGGACGACGACTGGTTCTCGGCCCTCGTCGAGGTCGTCCAGCGCGGTCGGACCATGGCCAAGGACGTCGTGCTCCACACCCACTTCAACCACCCGAACGAGCTGACCGGCATCACGAAGCGGGCGATGGACCGGCTGTTCTCGGCCGGCGTGACGGTGCGCAACCAGTCGGTGCTCCAGCGCGGCGTCAACGACGACGTCGAGACGATGCAGCTCCTGGTCAAGCGCCTCGGCTACTGCAACGTCCAGCCGTACTACGTCTACCAGCACGACATGGTGAAGGGCGTCGAGGAGCTCCGGACCACGGTCGATACCGCGATCAGCCTCGAGAAGAACGTGCGCGGCGTGACGGCCGGGTTCAACACGCCGGTCTTCGTGGTCGACGCCCCGGGCGGCGGCGGCAAGCGCGACGCGCACTCGTTCGAGTACTACGACCGAACGACGGGCGTGAGCGTCTACACCGCGCCGAGCGTGAAGTCGGGCCGCTACTTCCTCTACTTCGACCCCATCCATCTCCTGCCCGAGGCGGGCCAGGTGCGCTGGAAGGACGAGGTCGAGCACAACAAGATCGTGCAAGAGGCGCTCGACAAGGCCCAGGCCCGCGCGCGCTGATCGACCGACACCTGAACGGTGTGACGAAGTGGCCTGACCTCTCCTGGCCACTGGAATGGTCGGGTCTGGAGCCCCGGCTGCGCCAGCCTCGCGCGATCCTGCGGCCCTCGCGTCGCACTCTCGGGGTGGTTTCCACGTCTCGCGCCCGGGAACGGTGCTTGCTGCGCACCGGCTCGTGACCGCGCGCAGTCTCCCGGTGATCATCCTCTGGCTTTGTACGTCCGCCGCCCACGCTCAGACCGTGGACGCGGTGGTCGCGTCCCACCGCGGGGGCTGCACCACCGCGGGCGTGGAGGGGCTGAGCGAGCAGCTGGTCCGGTCGCACCTCTGCGCGTTCCCGGGGGCGGTGTCCGAGTTCGCGCCGCACCCCAACATCGAGCTGACCTCGAGCCGGGTCCATCCGCTCGGCACGGCCGAGACGGTGCGCGCGGTCCGCGCGGCCGCGGACTCGCAGCCCCTCCGGGTCACGAGCGCCTTCCGCACCCTCGTCGAGCAGTACCTGCTGTATCACGAAGGAGGCTGCGGGCTCGCGGCGCGGCCGGGGCGGAGCAACCATCAGACGGGGAGGGCGGTCGACCTGTCGAACTACTCCGCCGCGCGCTCCGCGATGACCGCTCAGGGCTGCACCCAGAGCTATCCCTCGAGCGATCCGGTGCACTACGACTGCCCGGGCCCCGACATGCGCGAGGCCTCCGTGCTCGTCTTCCAGCGCCTGTGGAACGCCAACAACCCGGGCGACCTCATCGATGAGGACGGGATCTACGGGCCGCAGACCGAGGACCGCATGGGGAGAAGCCCGTCCGGAGGGTTCGGCGCGGACCTCTGCGTGGAGGCCGGCCGGTATGCGGCTGCGTTCATGATGCAGACCTTCCCGGTGGCCGCCGCCGCGCCCATCGCGCTCGCGCCCGGCGAAGAGGTGCTCGGCACGATCGAGCTCGAGAACGTCGGCACGGAGGACTGGACGGGCGACACGCGCCTCGCGCCGACGCCCCGCGACGCGGCCAGCTCGCTCGCCGCCTCCGACTGGGTCAGCCCCACGCGGGTGCAGGCCGTCGACGGCGTGGTGCCCCCGGGCGAGACGTTCCCGTTCACCTTCAGCCTGCGTGGGCCCTCCGAGCCGGGCCGCGTCTGCCAGACCTTCGGGCTGGTCCAGGAGGGGGTGACGTGGTTCTCCGATCCCGGCCACGGGGGGCCGCCGGACGACCTGCTCGAGGTGTGCGTCGAGGTCGGCGAGCTCCCGCCCCCGCCCCAGGACGGAGGCACGCGCTTCGAGACGCCGGACGCGGGGATGGCGAGCGCCGACGCGGGGCGCGAGGGACCGGGCCGGGATCCCGGGGTGGGCGGCTGCAGCTGCCGCGCGTCCGGCGACGGCCATACGCCGTGGCTCTGGCTCGTCGGCCTGGCCCTCGCCGGATGGACGCGTCAGCGGCGCAGGCGGGCGATCACGACCAGCGACTCGGTGTAGGCGTCGATCGGCTCGGCGCCGAAGCCCCCATCGAGGCGCAGCATCTCGAAGCCGTTGTAGTGGAGCAGCGCCTCCAGCTCGCGGGGGAAGAACTGTCGCTGCGGCAGCGTCTCCCGGAAGCGCTCCCGACCGTCCTCGAGGTCCGAGAAGCGCATGGTCGTGGTCTGGATCTGCCGCTCGTGATCGTAGTCGAACGCCTCGTCGTAGCCGTAGCGCTTCCCGTCCGCCGGGTGCGTCACCGGGCGGCTCTTGTAGTAGCGGTTGGGATCACGCGCGAGGCTGACGGGATCGGGCATGAGCACGTCGAACGCGAGCCGCGCGTTCGGCGTCATGTGGGCGGCGACGGTCGCGAGCGCGCGCTCGACGTCGTGTCGCCCGTAGAGGTGCTGGAAGACGTTGAACGGCGCGGCCACGAACGGGAAGCGGCGCTCGAGCCGCACGTCGCGGAGATCGCCTTCGACGAGGGTGACGCGGTCGCGCACCCTCTTGGGCGCCTTCTCGAGCCGCCGCCGCGCTCTCTCGAGCATGGTCGTCATCTTGTCGACGCCCACGACCTCGATGCCCTCGCGCGCGATCGCCGTGGCCACCCTCCCGGTCCCGACGCCGAGCTCGAGCACCGGCCCGCCGCTGCCCGTCGCGAGCTCCACGTAGAAGCCGACGTCGGACTTGTAGCGTCGGTAGGCGTGGTCGTAGTAGGCCGCGTCGCGGTAGTGCGAGTCGGCGTCCGGCGGATCGTCGGTCATTCTGCGCCCTGGAAGATGTCGGGCAGGGCGGTCAGCACCTCGCCCAGCTCCATCTCGCTCACGCGGTACGCGCCGCCGCCCGGCTCGACATGAAAGGTCACGCGCCGGCGGTACGGGCGGCCGACGAGCTGGTACTCGGCCACGCCCTCCAGCCGGTAGCGATCTCCGTCGAGGACATCGACCTGGTCGAGCAAGAGCGAGAGCGGGGCGCGCGAGAGGGCGTCCCAGGTGCGCTCGGCCACGATGCGCTCCTCGGGCGGCAGCGCCTCGTCCCGCGCCTTCTTGTCGCGCGCCGCCTGCCGCGCGGCGCCCGCGCTGATCTGGATCGCCTCGTCCCAGCGGCGCCTTCGCCACGCGTCATAGAAGCTCTGCGAGACGAGCTCCGGCGACGAGTCGTCGAGGCGGAGCGCCGGGCGATCATGGGTGTCGGGCTCGGGAGCGGCGTCCTCGGGCCCCGGCAGGCTGAAGAACACGACCGCGGCGACCGCGAGCATGCCGCTCGCCGCGGCGAGCACGAGCGGGGCGGGGATGCGCTTGTCAGCCATGGGTCGATCCGCGCGCTGCGAGGAGGGCCTGGCTCAGCTCGACGAAGCCCGCGCCGCGCTCGGCCTCGGTGACGTACGCCGGCGGGGAGTCGATCCGGTCGAGGTGCGCGCGCACGTTCGCGACGCCCACCGTGTGCGAGAAGAACGCGAAGGCCGCCGCGTCGTTGCCGGAGTCCCCCACGAAGAGCCACGGCTCGGTGCCGACGTCCGCGCCGAGCACCTGATCGGCGGCGCGCACGACGCCGCGGGCCTTGTCCCAGTCGCCGACGAGCGCGTGCGCGTGCACCGAGCTGACGAGGCAGCGCGCGCCCTCGCGCTCGATGGTCTGGCGCAGCGCGTCGACGGCGTCGTCGCCCACGTCGTCCCGCTCGCCGACGTCCCACGCGTGATCGCAGCGGCGGGCCGGCTGGTCGCTGGCGGGGCGCAGATCCGGGTGCTCGGCCTCCACGTGCTGCACCAGCGACGCGAGTCGGGCCGCCTGCTGCCGACGCGTCGCCTCGTCGTGGAAATAGCCCACCGCGATCGCGCCGCCGCGACTGTGCGCCCAGCCCGCGCCGTTCTCTCCGAGGGCGAGGTCGATCGGCCAGCTCGCGGCGAACGCGTCGGTCCAGCCCAGCGGCCGACCGGTGACCGCGATCAGCGAGAGCCCCGCGTCGTGCAGGGCGGTCAGCGCGCCGTAGGCCTCGGCCGTCAGGCGCCCGCGCGTCGTCAACGTGTCGTCCACGTCGAAGATCACCCCGCGCAGCGACGCGGCGAGCTCGCGCGGGAGCTGAGCCAGCGGCTTCACGTGAGCCTCACGAACGCGCAGTCGAGGTAGCGCCCCTCGGGGAAGGCGGGCAAGGTCGGGTGGTCCATGCCCTGGTGCCCCACCGCGAGCAGCGTCGCCTCCCGGCGCGCGTCCTTGGCGGCGAGGGCGACCATGCGGAGCAGCTCCGGCTCGGTCATGGCGGCCGAGCACGAGCAGGTCGCGAGCACGCCGCCCTCGTTCACCAGCGCCATCGCGCTGGCGTTGAGGCGCTGGTAGGCCTTGCGCGCCTTCGCCAGATGTTTGGCCGTCGGCGCCAGCTTCGGCGGGTCGAGGATAACCATGTCGTAGCGCTCCCCGTCCTGTGCGAGCTTCTGCATCACGCGCCGCGCGTCCCCCTTCGCGAAGCGCACCTTGTCGCCCAGCCCGTTGGCGTACGCGATCGACGCGCCCTCCGCGATCACCGGAGCGCTGCTGTCCCAGGCGTCGACGATCTCGGCGCCTCCCCGCGCGGCCGCGAGCCCGAAGGCGCCGACGTAGCTGTAGAGGTCGAGCACGCGGCGACCGCGCGCCAGCCCCTCGATCCGCGCCCGGTTCTCCCGCTGGTCGAAGTAGAAGCCGGTCTTCTGCGCCAGCTCGATCTCGATCGCGTAGGAGAAGCCGCGCTCGGTGAACTCGAGCCGCTTGCGCTCCGGCCCCCGGATCACGCGGGGCTCGACGCTGAGCCCCTCGCGCTCCTGGGCGCGCCGGGAGGCCACCTCGAGCACCGTCTTGGCCCCCGAGACGCGACCCACCGCGTGCGCGATGATGTCCTCGTACCGCTTCATCCCGTGGGTCCCGAGCTGGATCACCGCCGCCTCGCGGTAGACGTCGGCGATCAGCCCGGGCAGGCCGTCGCCCTCGGCGTGGATGAGGCGGTAGCCGTCGGTCCCTTCGCGGGGCAGACCGAGCTGTCTGCGCAGCGCGGCCGCGCGCTCGACGCGCCGTACGATCGCGCCCTCGTCGAGCGGCTCCTGCGGATCGCGTGTGACGATGCGCACGGGGATGGCCGACTTCGGCGACCAGAAACCCCGGCCGAGGAAGTGGCCCTCCGGATCGCGCACCTCCACCGCGTCACCGGGCGCGGGCGCCCCGTCGACGCGCGCGATGGCCTGTGCGAAGACCCAGGGATGCCCGGCCCAGACCGGCCGGACGCGACCCTTGCGAAGCGTGACGCGCGCCATCCGAGGCGACTCTAGTACGCTTTGCGCGGGAGGCACTCCCTCGGGCCGCGTGCTCATCGCCGCGCTTCGCGCTACGCCCTGGTCGCTTGCCCGGAATCGGGTGGAGCCGTACCTTTCGGGCACGCGTCGCGCTTGCGGCGCAGGAGGAACACGTGGGTGGCATTGGCTGGCAAGAGCTCCTGATCGTGCTGCTGATCGTCCTGGTCGTCTTCGGCGCGGGGCGACTGCCTCAGATCGGCGAAGGTCTCGGCAAGGGCATCCGCAACCTCAAGCGCGCGCTCAAGTCCGACGACGACATCGAGGTCACCTCCAAGGACAAGCAGGTGGAGTCGAAGTCGAGCGCGAAGCGCGTCGCGGACGAAGACGTCGCCGAGGCCGAGGTCGTCGAGCGCTGAGGTTGTCGAAGCTAGGGCTCGTCTCGATCTCTCAGTGAAGTGTCTGGAGGCCCGCGACGCGGGCGCAGGCTTCGCGTAGCGCGACCGGCAGCTCCGGCGCGTCCATCACCTCGCGCGCGTCCTGCGCGTGGAGATGGGCCGCGAGCTGGAGCGCGACGTCGAGCGGCGTGAACGGGTTGTTCACGATCGTCCGGCGCACCCGGTAGCGCAGCACCCACTTCGTGGTGCGGAACACCTCGCGGAGCACCTCGGACGCGACGGGGCGCTGGGCGCAGAGGCGGATGACGTCCTCTTCGGTCAGCGCCGGGTTCGACAGCAGGATGCGGATCACGTCCGGGTGGGGGTCGCGTAGGACCCTCGCCAGCAGGTCCCGATCTCGGGTGCGCGCCAGCGACTTGCGCTCCCCGAGCGTGACCGGCCGGCCGCGCCCGAAGTCCGGGACCGCGAGCGGCTCTTCGCTCTCCTTCGCCGACGGCCGAGGGCTCAGGAGCGCCGCGGTGTCGTGCTGTCCTCGCGCCAACGCCTCGCGCACGACGTCGTCCCGCAGCTCCGCCCGCTCCGGCTGCGCGAGCGCGAGACAGAGCGCCAGCAGCAGCGAGCCCAGGTCGCCGTCCCGGGCCTCGGCGCCGTGCACCGAGACGGTCACGAGGTCCGCGATGTCGCCGGGGGCGGTGCGGGACAGCACGCTCGCGACGTACCGAACGCGCATCGGCGCGTCCGCGATGGCCGCGATGCGGCGCACGAGTCGACGGGCGTGGGCGCGGGCGTCCTCCATGTTGGCTCCCTCACTCTACTTCCCGCGCGGACGACCGTCCGCGTCACGGACGTGTATACTGATGACGCGCCGCGTCGCGAGGGGCCGCTCGAGCGCGCATCCCAGGAGGATTGCTTGGAAACCAGTCAGCAGCACGACGGGGACGACGAGAAGCCCCGGCTGATCAAACGCTACGCGAACCGCAAGCTCTACGACACGCGCGACAGTCGCTACGTGACGTTGCATCAGATCGCGAAATTCGTCCGCGAGGGCGAGCACGTCACGATCATCGACAACACCACGAAGGAAGATCTGACGAACGTCACGCTCGCCCAGATCATCTACGAGGAAGAGAAGAAGGGCGCCGAGGACAACCGCGCCGTCGCCTCGGTGAGCACGCTCCGCACGCTGATCCAGCAGAGCGGGGAGCGGCTCATGAGCAGCCTGCGGGAAGGCCCGATGGGCAAGCTCATCCCGCGCGACAAAGACGAGGAAGGCGAGGGCGCCGAAGCGGCCGAGGCCGTGGCCAGCAAGAAGTCCGAGCCGCCCAAGGCGAAGGAGGCCAAGCGCTCGGTATTCGCGACCTCGAAGGAGGCGATCGACGAGCTCCAGCGGCTGGCGGACGACCGGATCCGGGGCCTGCTCGGTCACGCGCTGACCCACGTGCAGCAGCTCCAGGGCGAGGTGAAGCGCATGCAGACGCGCATCGAGGAGCTCGAAGACAAGCTGGTCAAGCTGAGCCGCCGGGACGACGCGGACGGCGCGGACGAATCCAGTGAGTAGGATTCCAGCCGCAGCGAAAACAGGTGCGGCGAGGCCCTGGATGGTTACGGTGCTCCTGTCGCAGACGAGGGGGAGCTAGCGCAACCATTCCGAGGGGTTGCGAGGCGCTGCCCACGACGGGCCGGCCGCACTTGCGTTGGAACGCAGGTTTCTGGAACAGGCGTGCCGCTCTCCTCGTTCAGCGCCTTGAAAGGATGCCGATGGCCGTCACCCCCCACACGAACGACCCCGTGCGCGAGGACTTCGAGCGCGAAGCGCTGCAGCACCTCGACGCGCTGTACGGGGCGGCCCTTCGACTCACCCGGAGCCCGTCCGACGCCGAGGACCTCGTGCAGGACGCCTTCGTGAAGGCCTACCGCTTCCACGATCGGTTCGAGCCCGGCACCAACATGAAGGCCTGGCTGTTCCGGATCCTGACCAACACCTTCATCAACAAGTACCGCCGCAAGACGCGGGAGCGGAAGGTGCTCGAGGGCCGCGACGCGGAGCCGGTGGGCGACGGCGTCATGAGCCGCGCCGCGATGCGGTGCCTGACCGACCCCGAGTCGGAGGCGCACCGCCGCCTGATTCACGCGGAGATCCAGGACGCGCTCGACGCGCTGCCCGAGGACTACCGGATGATGATCATCCTCGCCGACGTGGAGGAGCTCTCCTACAAGGAGATCGCCGCCATCGTGGGCTGCCCGATCGGGACGGTGATGAGCCGTCTCCACCGGGCCCGCAAGAAGATGCAGAAGCGGTTGATGGCGCAGGCCATCCAGCTCGGCATCGTCGAGGAGCCGGCGGCCAGCGAGCCGGTCTCCCTCGAGGCGTACCGTCGCGCGAAGGAGAACGCGGGATGATTTCGTGCGAGATCCTCCGTCGCCACGTCGACGCCGTCGTCGATGGTGAGGTCGATCCCGATACTCAGATCGAGTTCGAGCAGCACCTCGACGCGTGCGGCCCGTGCCGCGTCCACCTCTCGTTCGTGCGGGGGTTCAAGGGGCGGGTGAAGGAGGCGTGTGCTGACGCGCCCGCCGCCCCGCCGGACCTCGCTTCGCGACTGCGCAAGGCGCTCGACGCCGAGGACGCGCGCCTCGCGGCATCTCGCCCCGAGGCCCCGGTGGGCGCCGCGCCCGCCGCCCGGCCGCCGCTCGGCCTGGCCGGCTTGCGTGTCGTCCCCATGAAGGCGCGCTACGCCGTGCCCGCCGCGGCGGCCGCGGTCGCCCTGGCCGTCTTCGCCGCGCGCGAGGGCGGCAACCCGGACGCGGCCCTCGAGGGCCTGCACACCGAGGCGGGCATCGCGCCGCCCTCGATGGGCATCTTCGAAGACGTGGTGCAGCGCCACTCCAGCGAGCACCCCGCGGAGGTGAGCGGCCCCCCGACCCAGGTGGCCGGGTGGTTCCGCGACAAGCTCCGCTTCCAGGTCCAGCCCATGGAGTTCACGGGCCCGGACGTGCGCCTCGTCGGCGCCCGGATCTCGAACGTGCGCGATCGCGAAGCGGCGGCGTTCTACTACACGGTGCGCGGTCGCCGGGTGACGGTCATGGTCTTCGAGCCGCCGGCCCCGGTCGATCGCATCGCTCGGCCGGTCGATCTGAACGGCCGGATCTACGTGGGCCGCGCGCGCGGCTACACGGTGCCCGTCGTCCAGCATCACGGGCTCACCTACGCGATCGCGGGGGATCTCGACGAGCGCTCGCTCCTTCAGCTCGCCGCCTCCGCGCGCGTGCGCGACCGCTGAGCCGAGCGCGGCGACACCCTTCGGGTCGGGCCAGCTAACAGCCCGAAAATCGTGGGGTTTGAGCGCTAGAACGGCGTTGACGCCGCGAGCGGCGGCCACGTATCCTCGCGCTTCACTCGAGGAGCGTCGATGGCAGCGAGCATTCTCTTCTTCGAGAGCGATCCGGACTTTGCTGCGGCGGTCCGAGGCGCGCTCGAGGCGCGCGGGGCGAGCGTGGAGATCGTCGATGACGGCAACGTCGGGTTGGCCCAGGCCACGTCCTCGGCGCCGGACCTGATCCTGCTGACCATCGAATTGCCGCAGATGAACGGCTTCCTGGTCTGCAAGAAGCTCAAGAAGAACCCGGCCACGCAGAGCATCCCGGTGGTGATCCTCTCGAGCGAGGCGACCGAGGAGATCTTCGAGCAGCATCGCAAGCTGCGTACGCGGGCCGAGGAGTACGTGCGCAAGCCGATCGACGTCGACGCGCTCCTGGCCCGGGTGGGCGAGCTGGTGCCGCTCGACGCCGAGTCCGTGGCGGCCGCGGAGCCGCTCGATCTCTCCGACGACGCGATGGAGATCCCGATCGAGGAGGTCGAGGAGCTCGAGCCGATCGAAGAGGAAGAGAACGTCGACGACGAGATCGACGCCTTCGCCGAGAGCGCCTTCGACGCGCTGGTGATGAACGAAGAGGGCGGCAGCGACAGCACCATGGTCGCGGAGCTGCCGAAGGCCTTGCGCGCGGAGCTGGAGGCCGAGGCCGCGCCCGCGCCCGCGCCGAAGAGCGAGGCGCCGCCGCCCCGCAGCGTCGCGCCGCCGCCTCCCCCGAGCGCAGCGCCGCCTCCCCCGAGCGCCGCGCCGCCTCCCCCGAGCGCCGCGCGCGCGAAGAGCGAGGCGCCGCCGCCGTCGAGCGAGGCGCCCCCGGCTTCGGACGCGACCCCGGCCACCGGCGTCGATCCCGTGGAGCTCGCCGAGGCGCGCTCGGCGGTCGAAGACGCCCAGCGCGAGCGCGAGCGCGCCGAGGCGGACGTGCAGCGGCTGCAGGCCGAGGTGGAGGCGCTCCGCGCGAAGGCGGCCAAGGGCGGCGGGATCTCGAGCCGCGAGTTCCTGGATCTGCGCGAGGCGCTCAACTCCAAGGACAAGGAGATCCTGGACCTCAGGGACCAGGTCAGCGCGCGCGACAAGCAGCTCATCGACCTGCGCGACAAGAACCTCGCGATGGAGCGGGAGCGCGCGGACTTCGAGGATCGGCTCCTCGTGCTCGACCGCGCGAAGGCGGAGCAGGTCGACCAGATCGCGGCCCTCGAGGCGGACAAGGAGTCGTTCGAGAAGCGCGCCGACGATCTCAAGGGGCGTCTGGAGCGCACGGACGAGAAGGCGAAGAAGCTCGAAGGCGAGCTCGAGGAGGAGCGCGCGATGCGCTCCGCGGAGCGCGCCCGGCTCGAGGCCGAGCGTGACGAGAAGGTCGCGGAGGCCGAGGCCAACGTCGCGGCGGCGGCGCAGGAGCGTGACGCGAAGGTCGCGGAGGTCGAGCAGGCGCGCGACGCCAAGCTCGCGGAGCTCGAGCAGGAGCGTGACGCGAAGGTCGCGGAGATCGAGCAGGAGCGCGACGCCAAGCTCGCCGAGCTCGAGAAGGATCGTGACGAGAAGGTCGCGGCGGCGGAGCGCGAGAAGGAAGAGGCGCTCGCCAGCAAGTCGGCGGAGCACGCGGCCGCGCTGGAGCAGGCCAACCAAGGTCACGCCGAGGCGCTCGAGGCGGAGAAGGCGGCGCACGCAGCCGCGCTCGAGGCGGCGCTCGAGGCCGAGCGACAGGCGCACGAAGAGGCGCTCGCGGCCCAGCGCGCGGAGTCGGAGGCCGCCCTCGAGAAGCTCCGCGAGGAGCAGGTCGCCGAGCGCGAGGCCCAGCTGGCCGCGAAGGAGTCCGAGCACGCGGCGGCGCTCGAGGGGCTTCGCGCGGAGCTCGAGGAGTCCAACACCCAGGCGCTGGAGGCGGCCAAGGCGTCGCACTCCCAGGAGCTCGCGGTGCTCGGCCGCAAGATGGCGGAGACCGAGACGAAGCTCGCCGGCGCCGAGGAGCGTGTCGAGGACCTCGAGCAGGAGCGCGATGGCCTCCAGCAGGAGCTCGAGTCCGGGCAACGCGAGATCGAGGACCTCAAGGCCAAGCTGTCCGAGCGGAAGGCCGAGGTCGAGGCGATCAACGCGATCAAGTCCGAGCAGTCGGACCGGATCGGCGCGCTCGAGGCGGCGCAGCGAGAGCTCGAGGGGCGACTCGCCGAGGCCGAGGGCAAGATCAAGGGCGACGAGGAGCTCCTGGAGCGCGCACGCAAGGCGTTCGCCATCGGGCTCAGCCTGCTCGAAGATCAGAAGGACGGGGGCGACCAGCCGGTCGCCGAGTGACGCCCGCGCGTAGGCCGTGGTCGGAGGCCCGTCGAATCCAGGACCGCGGCTGCGGCGCTGGCTCGCGGTCGCGGGATCGTGCGCGGTCGCGTGCGTCCTCTTCCGGGAGGTCTGGGTCGAGCCCGAGGCGACGGGCTTCGGCGACTACCAGGAGTACCACCACCTCTGGGAGGCCGGGTGGGTGGCGCTCACGCGCTTCGGTGAGCTGCCGCTCTGGAACCCGCATCAGTGCGGCGGCATCACGCAGTACGGGAACCCGCAGACGCAGGTGTTCCACCCGCTGTTCTTCGTCTCGCTCCTGATCGGCACCACGTTCGCGCTCAAGCTCTTCCTGATCTTGCACGCGGCGGCGGGCGTGCTCGGCGGCTATCTGCTCGCGCGCCGAGAGGAGGGGCTCGGCGTGGTCGCGTCCTCCATGGCCGCCATCGCGTGGGCGGGCTCGGGCTACTTCGCCTGGCATTGCGGGACCGGCCACGCGAACTTCATCGCCTTCTACCTCCTGCCGTGGCTGGTGTGGTGCTGGCGGCGCTCGACGGTGGACGTGCGGTGGGCGGTGGGCACGGGGCTCGTGATGAGCCTCGTGGTCTTCGCGGGCGGCGTCTACGCGTTCCCGTTCTTCGTGCTCGTGCTCGCGCACGAGTCGCTCTGGTCGCTCGGCGAACGGCAGCGTCGCTCGAACGTCTTGTCCGCCGGCCTGCTCGCCATCCTCATCACCGTCCTGGTCGGCGCGCTCCGGCTGCTCCCCATCCTCGCCGACCTCCAGCACCACCCGCGCCTCGCGCCCTCTCCGGACGCGATGACGCTCGGCGACCTCGTCACGGCGATGGTCTGGCAAGACATGCGCTGGCCCCTCGAGATCGTCCCCGGCCATCGCTGGCTGTGGGTCGAGTACAGCGCCTACGTCGGTTGGACGGTGCTGCTCCTCGGGCTGCTCGGGCTCGGGCTCGCGCTGAAGCGAAGGCGCCGTCTGCACCTCGTGACCGGCACGCTCGTCTTCGGTGTGTTGACGCTGGGGAGCTTCGCGGATTGGGCGCCGTGGTCGCTGGTGCACGAGCTGCCCATCTTCGACTCGCTCCGGGTGCCGAGCCGCTTCTCCGTGATCTTCCTCTTCTACTTCGTGCTCCTCGCCGCCCACGGCCTGGAGTCGATCGCGGCGCAGGCCCGACGCGCGGCGACCGAGCGGAAGCTGCGCGGCGCGCGATGGGTCGGCCTCGCGACGGCGCTCGCGCTCGCGGGGACGGCCTGCGCCGACGTCGTGGCCACCCACCTCGCGGTGCTCGACGGCAAGTGGCGCGACCCGCCCATCGAGGGGGTGCGCCCGCTGCCGCACTTCCTCGCGCGCGTGCCGGGACCGACCGACTGGCCCGGCGAGGACATCCACCCGACGCCGGCCTACTTTCCTCGCCTGAACATAGGCACGGGATATTGCTACAGCGGGATGCACTATCACGGAGCTCGCGGGCTCTGGCCGGGCTGGCGCGAGCAGGTGCGCGTCGAGCCCGGAGACGGGGTCGTGTACGAGGAGCACATCTCCGCCAACACGGTCTCGGCGCTGGTGGAGGTGCCGCGCGCGGGGCGCGCCGTCTTCAACCGGACGTGGGCGCCGGACTGGACCGCGACCCAGGGCGGCGTCGAGAGGACCGCGCTCGACCTGATGGCGGTGCCGCTCCCTCCAGGCATGCACCGGGTGGAGCTGCGCTACGAGCCGCGGACGCTCCCGTGGGGCTTCGCCGGGACCCTCCTCGGCGTCTTGCTGGCGGCGTGGATCCTCCGGCGCCGGCTGCGGGGCGGGCGACGGAACGCGGTCCTGTTCTTCGCGGGCAGCGCGGCGACGCTCGGCGGGTACTTCTTCTTGCTCGACGACATCGCGACGGAGCCGACGGCGCCTGCGTACGCCGTCCGGGCGAGCGACTGGGCCGAGCGCGAGCTGAACGACTGGTATGTCCCGGAGCATGTGTCGGATGGCCTCCCGGGAACGGAGTGGCACCTGCCCGGCCCCGAGGTGGGGTGGCTGGAGCTGCGGGCCCCGGAGCCGACGTCGATGGCCTGGGTGCGCTTGCTCAACGCGCGGAACGCGCCGCACTTCGACCGCGGCGCGGAGCGCGTGCGCTTGACCGCCATCGACGGGGGGGCGGTGGTGGCGCGGGCCGAGGTCACCCTGGACCCGCCGGGCGAGGAGATCGCCTGGCGCGACGTGTACCTGGGCGCCGCTCGCGCGAGCCTGCTCCGGATCGAGGTGCAGAGCGCGTACGGCTTGTCGGGCGGGCTGGCCGAGGTCGAGGTGGTGCCGGCGCCGGTGACCCACGGGCCGACGACGTCGGTCTCCGCGTCGAGCCCTGGCGCGGGGGAGGCGGCGCGGCGCGCTCACGACGGGCGCGTGGACACCGTCTGGAGGGCGGGGGAGGGTGACCTGGCGCCCTGGCTCGAGCTGCGCTTCCAGGTGCCGCACTACGTCTCCGGGCTCACGCTCGTCGCGCCGGGCGGCGCCGAGCCGCAGACGGTGGAGGTGATCGTGGGCGGCGAGGAGGAGACGCTCGCGATCGTCCCCGCCGTCGTCGCGAGCGGCGACTCCGCGACGTCGACCGACGTGTCGATTCACCGCGCCGGCGTCACCTGGCTGCGGGTTCGCTTCGAGGGGCCCGGAGCGGCGCTGGCTGAGTCGCGCGTGTTCTGAGGCTCGAGCGAGGGCGCGGGTTGACGCCCGCCGCGGACAGCGTGGACAGTGAGCGCAGTGCCGCCGGCAGAAGTCTCCGTCTCTCTCGTCCTCCCCGTCTACGACGGAGCCAGGTTCCTGGAGCGCTCCTTGTACAAGGCGCGAGAGTGGCTGAGCCGGCGCGCGGGCGAGAGCGAGCTGATCATCGTCGACGACGGGAGCGGGGACGCGACGCCAGCGATCCTGCGCGCGTTCGCAGCGGAGTCGGGCGATCGCCGACCGCGAGTGCGGTGTCTGCGCAACCCGATCAACCGCGGGAAGGGCTACTCGGTCCGCCGGGGGCTGCTGGCGGCGCGGGGGCAGCTGCGGCTCTTCAGCGACGCCGACCTCACCTATCCGCTCGGGAGCTTCACGCACGTGCTTCGCACGCTGCGCCGCGGGGCCGACATCGCGGTCGCCTGCCGCGTTCACGAGGACAGCCGCTACGTCGTCGCGCCAGACTTCTTTCGCTACATCTACACGCGCCACAACGCGGGCCGCGTCTTCAACTGGCTCGTCCGCGCGACCGTGGTGCGGGAGCTCCGCGACACGCAGGCGGGGCTGAAGGGGTTCCGGGCCAGCGTGGTGGAGGACCTGTTCCCGCGGCTCACCCAGGACGGCTTCTCGTTCGACGTGGAGCTGCTCTTCCTCGCGCAGCGACGCGGCTACCGCGTGGAGGAGGTCCCGGTGACCTATCACTACCGCAAGGAGCCGAGCACCGTGGACTTCGCGCGGGACACCTTCGAGATGTGCGCCGATCTCGCGCGGATCCGGCTTCGCCACGCTCGAGGCGCCTACGCCCTGGACGCGCCGGTCGAGCCGCCCGAGGCCAGAGCGGAGCGGGATGCGTGTCCCGACGAGGTCAGCCCGGACCCGGAGCCCCGACGAGACTGAAGCGCGCGGGGATGCACTGCGGCCAGGGGCGGGTCAGCGCCGCCAGCTCTGCCCGGTAGCGGTCCCCGCGCGCGCCGAGCCGATCGAGCCGGCGGAAGGCGGCGTCCTCCTCGCGCGGGTGAACCATCAGCTCGAACGCGGGCGCGGGCGGCGCGGCCAGGAGCCCCCCGAGGCGAGCCTCGAAGTCGGCGCGATCGTGCAGGGCGAGGCCCACGAAGGGGAGCGCGTCGAGGGTGACGCCGCGCGCCGCGGCCCGGGAGCGGAAGCCGCGCGCGAGCGCGCCGAGCAGCCGGGCTCTCGCTCCGCGCGCGACGCAGTCGTCCGGTACGCGCAGACGGAGGTGCCGCGCGGCGCCGAGCACCGCGTCTCGGATCACGGGGAAGACGTGCACGTGATGGTGACCGTCCAGATGATCGAGGTGGACGCCCAGGGCGCCGGCGCGCTCCAGCTGCGCGATGACCTCTCGTCGGACCTGCGCCTCCACCGGGACGCCCAGCGCGCAGCGCGCGAGCACGGTCCGGAGCGGCAGGAAGCGCCCCAGCGGATCGGTCAGGCCCTCGATCGGTCCCGACAGCGCGCGCCCGAGCGTGAAGCTCAGGTGCAGACCCAGATCGATCTCTCCCTCCCAGCGACGCGCGAGAGAGGCGCCGCCCTCCGCGTCCGCGCCCGTCACGCAGAGGCTCACCGCCCGCACCGGTCCGTCCTCCACCGCCCGCGCGATCCCGCGGCTGACGCCGGGCGAGATGCCCAGGTCGTCGGCGTGGAAGACGACGCGCGGCTTCATCCGTGCTTGCGGGCGCGGATCACCGCGGTGAACGGCCCGGGGCGTCGCAGGGCGTCCGGCTCCAGACCGGCCGCGCGCATCCACGCCATCATGCGGTCGATCGGGTAGAGCTGGATCCGAAGCCCGTTCCGGCGGTGGTGCAGCTGGTAGAGGCGGCCCACCAGGGTCGGCGGAGGGAACAGCGCCACGACGACGCCGTGCGGCGCCACGTGACGCGCGAGGCGGTGCACGACCTGGCCCGGCGAGTGGCAGAACTCGAGCGGGCCCGCGCACAAGACCTTGCCGTAGGTGCGGCCCAGGTCGAACGTATGCAGATCGGCGACCTGCGCGTTCACGCCGCGCTCCAGCGCGATCTCGACCATGCCCGGGGAGATGTCCACGCCGTCGACGGTGCAGCCCCGGTCCATGAGGGGCACCGCGTCGAAGCCCGTGCCGCAGCCCGCGTCGAGGATGTGGTCGCCGGCTTCGGGCTCGAGGAGGGCCATGATGTCGGCCCGCTCTCGCTCCCGCAGGCGCCCCAGCAGCCCCTGCGAGAAGCGGCTCTGGTAGTCGGCCGCCTCGCGGTCGTAGTGCGCGCGGACCTCCTCGGTGCTGCTCATTGGCGGCGCTTCTTCCGGTTGAGCCACATCGCCCAGGTGGTGTGCATGGTGCCCCAGGAGAGCGCGCCGAAGAAGAAGAGGCCGCCGAGC
This sequence comes from Sandaracinaceae bacterium, assembly GCA_040218145.1. Taxonomy (GTDB): domain Bacteria; phylum Myxococcota_A; class Polyangia; order Polyangiales; family Sandaracinaceae; genus JAVJQK01. The sequence continues at coordinate 95,813 of JAVJQK010000102.1, forward strand.
AGCAGCGCGTCCGCCGCGAGGAGCACGGCGCTCCCGATCAGGAGGCCCATGACGACCATGCCGCTGTACGCGCGGCGCCCGAGGACGTCGACGCTGATCGGCAGCATGGGCTCGCGCGTCCGCACCTCCAGTCGGCCCTTGCGCAGATCCTCGAGGATCTCCTGGCTCTGGATGGGCAGATCGGTCGCGGCGCCGCTGATGCGCGTCATCGTTCGCACGAGATCTTGCGTCAGCCGCTCGGGCGAGTAGCGCGCCCACATCAGCCGCATGAAGTACGGCTTCATCTCCTCGAAGACGTCCAGCTCCGGGTAGATCTCCTTGCCGACGCCCTCGATGGTCATCAGCGCCTTGCCGACGAGCAGGAAGTCGGGCGGGATCTCGAGCCCGTACTTGGTCGCGCCGGTGACCAGGTCCTGGATGAGGCGGGAGATCTGGATCTCCTGCAGCTGCTTGCCGAGGTAGCGGTCCGAGAGCGCCGCCACCTCCGCCTCGTAGGCGCGCCGGTCGATCTTCTTGGTCGGCGTGCCGATGGCGAAGAGCGCGTCGGCGATGCCGCGGTAGTCCTCCTGGACCGCCGCGATCATCAGGTCGATGGTCTTCTCGCGCATCTGCGGCGTCAGCCGCCCCACCAGGCCGAGATCGATCACCCCGAGGATGGGCATCTCGGGCGCGCCCATCAGGATGAAATTGCCCGGGTGCGGATCGGCGTGGAAGAAGCCGTCCTCGAAGACCGCCTTGATGATCAGGCCGAGGGTGTTCTTGCAGATCTTCTCCGCGCTGAAGCCCTCCTCGATGGCCGCGTAGATCTTGCGCCCCTCGAAGAACTCGAGGGTCAGGACGCGGCGCGCGGAGGCCGAGCGGTGCACGAAGGGGAAGCGGATCTCGCTCTGGCCCTCGAAGTTCTTGGCGAACTTCCCCGCGTGGTCCGCTTCGAGCGTGAAGTCGAGCTCCGCCGTGATCGCGCGGTCGAATTCGCTGACGAGCTTCACCGGCTGGTAGATGCGCGACTCGGGGATCGAGCGCTCGATCGCCTTGGCCAGCCAGTAGAGCAGATCGATGTCGCGCTCGATCGTCTCCTTGATGTTGGGCCGCTGCACCTTGACCGCGACCGCGCGCGGGCCATCGGCCGTCTCGAGGGTCGCGCGGTGCACCTGCCCGATCGACGCGCTCGCGAGCGGCTCGGGATCGAAGTCGGTGAAGACCTCCTCCACCGGCGCGCCCAGCTCCGCGAGGACCTGCGCCTGGATCTGCGCCACGGGCACCGGCGGCACGCTGTCCTGGAGCTTCTTCAGCTCCGCGATCACGTCCTCCGGGATCAGATCGGGGCGGGTGGAGAGGATCTGCCCGAGCTTGACGAAGGACGGACCGAGCTCCTCGACGACGAGCCGGATGCGAGCGGCGATCGAGACCTTGCTCGCCTCGGTCTCGGCTTTGGGCTTGCCGCTGACGAGCGAGCCCAGCCCCGTGCGCTGGACGATCTCGCCGAAGCCGTGGCGGATGAGGACCTGGACGATCTGGCGGAGGCGCCCGAGGTCCCGGACCGTGTCGAGGAGGCCGGCCATGCGGTGCGCAGATTACCGCACGAGGCGCCTCACGCTACTCGCAGGACTCGGCGACCTGGAACGTGTGCGTGGTGTCGTTGAAGGGCCCCGGGACGAGGTTGCCCTCGGCGTCGAGGAGCTGGAGCTGCAGGGTGTGTTCGAGGACCGGGAGGTTCTCGAGGTAGTGCGGGACCCAGCTGGTGATGTCGCCTTCGATCGCGCGGTCGAGGCTGTAGTGGACGCGGTGGCCTTCGGCGCTCAGCTCGGCGTGGCTCACGTAGAAGTCGAGCAGGATGCGCTCGCCCGCGGGGTAGCAGCCCTTGGGCCGGCTGTAGGTGAGCATGGGCGCGTCGGCGTCGAGCTCGAACCCGTCGGTCTGGCTGCGGTAGTGGAACGTCACCATGGCGAACGCGCCATCCTCCTTGACCGATTCGTGATGCCCGCGGCTCGGGAACACGCGCACCACGTGGGTGCCCTCGCTCAGCTCGTGGCCGAGGTGCTCCTGGACGAGCGCGTTCAGGTCGAGCGGCTCGCTGACGTCGCGGATCGCGATGTACGGCTCGTCGTCCACGATGACGTGCACGTGCTGGCCGGGGGCCGGGGCGAGCTCCCAGCCCGTGACCCGGAGGCGCAGCGAGACGTTCCCGCGGCGGATGGTGGTCCCGTTGCGGGGCGCGAGGATGCGCACGCTCGGCGCGTCACCCTCGATCGGCGTGCGCTCGCCGGCGACGACCTGGATGGGTGGAGGCGGGGGCTCGGAGTCCTCCTCCGCCGTCTCCTCTCCGCCCTCGGAGGCCTCGGGCAGCCCGATGTCGTCTGCCGACCGATCGATCACCGACGGGTTCGGCATGTCGGGCTGCTGGTCCGTCCCGCCGCACGCCGGCAGCGCCAGCAGGGAGAGGGTCGCGAATGAAAGCGAAACGTGACGAAGCGCGCGCATCAGTCCTCCTCGCGGGCCGGGCCCGCGCCGCGCGAGGCTATGCGAGCCCCCCCCGAACATTCAAGTGGAGTCTCTTGTTGGAGGGTCTGAACGCAGACCCTCCCCCCATGGGGCGGAGCGCCCATGGGGCCCCCCTCCGACCTACGGCGCGTCGCGCGCTCCGCGCGCTTGGGCGCCGACCCCAGCGGCGGGGCGCTGGGGCCCCCGCGGCTCGCGCTTTCGCTTCGCGAAAGCTGGCCGCCGTTTCTTGTTGGAGGGTCTGAACGCAGACCCTCCCCCCATGGGGCGGAGCGCCCATGGGACCCCCCTCCGACCTACGGCGCGTCGCGCGCTCCGCGCGCTTTGGCGCCGACCCCAGCGGCGGGGCGCTGGGGCCCCCGCGGCTCGCGCTTCGCTCCGCGAAGCTGGCCGGCGTTTCTTGTTGGAGGGTCTGAACGCAGACCCTCCCCCCATGGGGCGGAGCGCCCATGGGGCCCCCCTCCGACCTACGGCGCGTCGCGCGCTCCGCGCGCTTTGGCGCCGACCCCAGCGGCGGGGCGCTGGGGCCCCCGCGGCTCGCGCTTCGCTCCGCGAAGCTGGCCGCCTGTTCGTTGTCGTTGGCGCCGACCCCAGCGGCGGGGCGCTGGGGCCCCCGCGGCTCGCGCTTCGCTCCGCGAAGCTGGCCGCCTTTGCTTGTCGGAGGGTCTGAACGCTGACCCTCGGCTGTCAGAGGAAGAAGTCGGGGATGAGGGGGGCGTCGGGGTCGACGGCGTACTGGTCGAAGTCGGTCACGCCGGCCTCCTTCAGGACATCGTCGTCGATGTAGAAGTTGCCCGTGGCCTCGCTGGAGGGGCGGGTGAGCACCTCGTGCGCGGCGTCGGCCATGATCTCGGGCTTGCGGCTGCCCTTCATGGCCTCTTCACCGCCCAGTAGGTTCTGCACGGCCGCGGTGGCCACGGCCGTGCGGGGCCAGAGCGCGTTGACCGCGATCTTCTTGCTCCGCAGCTCTTCGTGCATGCCCAGCACGCACATGCTCATGCCGAACTTCGCCATCGTGTAGGCGACGTGCGGGGCGAACCACCTCGTCTCCATGTTCAGCGGCGGCGAGATGTTGAGGATGTGCGCGTTGTCGGACTTCTCGAGGTGCGGGATCGCCGCCTGCGAGCACACGTAGGTGCCGCGCGTGTTCACGCCGTGCATGAGGTCGAAGCGCTTCATCGGCGTCTCGAGCGTGCCGGCGAGGAAGATCGCGCTCGCGTTGTTCACGAGCACGTCGAGGCCGCCGAAGGTCTCGACCGTCTTGGCGATCGCGGCCTGAACCTGATCCTCGAAGCGGATGTCGACCTGGAGCGGCAGCGCCTTGCCGCCGGCCTCCTCGATCTCCTTCGCCGCGGTGTGGATGGTGCCCGGGAGGCGGGGGTGCGGCTCCACCGTCTTCGCCGCGATGGCGACGTTCGCGCCGTCCCTCGCCGCGCGGATCGCGATCGCCTTGCCGATGCCGCGGCTGGCGCCGGTGATGAAGAGGGTCTTGCCTTTCAGAGTCGCCATCGTTCGTCTCCCCGTCGAATGGTGCAGATCAGAAGCCGAACTGGGTGCCTTCGCCCGCCCGGGCGAGCCCCCAGCTCATCGTCTCGGTGTTGCGCGCGTGACCGAAGTCGCCTCGAGGCCCCACCAGGATCAGGCCGCCGCGGCCGCCGATCCGCTCGCCGAAGCCCGCGATCGCGGCCTGGGCCGCCTCCTGCGCGGGCGCTCCGGACCGGACCAGCTCCGCCGCGTGTCGGGCCAGGCTGAAGCGCATGATCTGCTCGCCGATCCCCGTGGTGCTGCACGCGCCAGCCCGGTCGTCCGCCCAGGTGCCGGCCCCGACGATGGGCGTGTCGCCGACCCGCCCCGGGGTCTTGCCCACCGTGCCGCCCGTGCTCGTCGCCGCCGCGACGCGCCCGCTCGGGTCGCACGCGACCGCGCCCACCGTGCTGCCGGCCCAGCCGCGGTCGGCCTCGCCCGCGAGCACCTGCTCGAGCCGCCGCCTCGCCGCCTCGGTGATCATCGCGCCGTCCTCTGCGCGGAGGAACCCGGCGCGCTCGGCGAAGCGCGCCGCCCCGTCGCCCGCGTAGAAGGTGTGCTTGCCGTCCTCGCGCACCGCGTCCGCGATCCGGATCGGGTTGCGGAAGGCGGGGAGGCAGGTGACCGCGCCCATGTGCAGGTGCGCGCCTTCCATCACGGACGCGTCGAGCTCGAGCGTGCCGTCCGAGGTGAGGCACGCGCCGGTCCCCGCGTTGAAGAGCGGGTCGTCCTCGAGCATCACCACCGCCGCGATCGCCGCCTCGAGCGGGTCGCCCGTCTCGAGGAGCACCCGCAGGCCCTCGGCGGCGGCGCGCTTGCAGCCCTCGGCGTGCACCGGGCGCTTGGGGAGGGGCACGGCGCCCGCGCCGCCATGCACGAGCACCACCGGGACGACGCCGCTCATCGGGGGCGCACGCTCCGCAGGAAGCGCACCAGATCCTCCTTGGGATCGAAGCGGAGGAGCGCCCGGGCCAGCTCACGCTCGCCCGACCAGACGGTGCCGGGGAGGGTGGTGAGGCTGGCGACGGGCCGGATGGCCTCGAGCTCTTTCTCCCCGTGGAAGCGGCACTCGCGGCCCTCGTTGTCGTCGAAGCGCGCCTCGTAGACGAGCTTCCGCTGCACCGGCTTGACCTGGAGGCGGCCCCGGAAGGCGCGGTGGTCGGCGAAGCCCTGCAGATCGATCTCCCCGACGATCTCGGCCTCGGCTTGCACCAGAAAGGACCTCAGGCCGCGGACCTTCGCGTGCAGCGTGAGGGACATCGGGCGCTCCTCGCCGGGGTCGGTGAGGAGGTGGTAGCTGCCCGCGAGCATCTCCTGGAACTCGAAGCCGGCCATGGGGACCGGGACGATAGCGCATCGCCGGGCCAGTGTGCGCGAGCCCACGAATTGCGGGATCGCGGCCCGCGATTAAACGGTTCGGAAACCGGCCGGAAACATGGCGCGGGTAGGTCTGCGCTCACGCCATGAAGAAGGTCGAAGCCATCATCAAGCCGTTCAAGTTGGACGAGGTCAAAGACGCGCTGGGCGAGATCGGCGTCCAGGGCATGACGGTCACCGAGGTGAAAGGCTTCGGCCGGACCGGCGGCAAACGCGAGGTGTATCGGGGGTCGGCGTACGTCGTCGACTTCGTCCCGAAGGTGAAGGTCGAGGTCGTCGTCCCGGACGACCTGGTCGCGCGCCTGATCGAGGCGGTCGAAGGGGCGGCCAAGACCGGCCGCATCGGCGACGGCAAGATCTTCGTGAGCCCGGTCGAAGAGGCGGTCCGCATCCGGACCGGCGAGCGTGGCGACGAGGCGATCTGACCTCGTCGAGTCAGTTTCCATTTCAGTCGACCTGAGAGTCGAGAAGAAGAGCCAGGGAGGTTCGCACCCATGAGCAAGAAGACTGCGTCCGAGGTGATCGAGTACGCCAAACAGCAAGGCGCGAAGATGCTCGATCTCCGCTTCATCGATCTGCCCGGCGTGTGGCAGCACACGACCGTGCCGATCAACCGCCTCGACGAGTCGGCCTTCGAGGACGGCTTCGGCTTCGACGGATCCTCCATTCGCGGCTACGCGCCGATCAACGCCTCCGACATGCTCGTCATGCCGGACCCCGGCAGCGCGCAGATGGACCCGTTCACGGCGATGCCGACGCTCGCCGTGATCTGCAACATCCACGACCCGATCACGGGTGAGCCGTACGCCCGCGACCCGCGCTACATCGCGCGCAAGGCGGAGCAGTATCTCAAGCAGACCGGCCTCGGCGACACCGCGTACTTCGGCCCCGAGGCCGAGTTCTTCGTCTTCGACGACGTTCGCTTCGATGTCGCCAACAACGGCTCGTTCCACGAGGTCGACTCCGGCGAGGGCGCCTGGAACTCGGGCCGCGACGAGGGCCCGAACCTGGGTCACAAGGTCAAGCACAAGGGCGGCTACTTCCCGGTCTCCCCCGTCGACACCCTGGTGGACTGGCGCAACACGACCTGCGAGCTGCTGACGAGCGTCGGCATCGAGGTCGAGGTGCACCACCACGAGGTCGCGACCGCGGGCCAGTGCGAGATCGACATGAAGTTCGACGCGCTGACCGACATGGCCGACCAGCTCATGTGGTTCAAGTACGTCGTCAAGAACTCGGCCCGCATGGCCGGCAAGACAGCGACCTTCATGCCGAAGCCCCTCTACGGGGACAACGGCAGCGGCATGCACTGCCACCAGTCGATCTGGAAGGAGGGCAAGCCCCTCTTCGCCGGCGACCAGTACGCGGGCATGAGCGAGATGGCGCTCCACTACATCGGCGGCATCCTCGAGCACGCCCCCGCGCTCTGCGCGCTGACCAACCCGACGTTCAACAGCTACCGTCGCCTGGTCCCGGGCTACGAGGCGCCCGTGAACCTCGCGTACTCGAGCCGGAACCGCTCCGCGTCCATCCGGATCCCGATGTACTCGAACTCGCCCAAGGCCAAGCGCCTCGAGGCCCGCTTCCCCGACCCGAGCTGCAACCCGTACCTCGCGTTCGCGGCCATGCTCATGGCGGGGCTCGACGGCATCGAGCGCAAGCTCGACCCGGGCGATCCCCTGGACAAGGACCTCTACAGCCTGAGCCCGGAGGAGCTGAAGGGCGTGCCCACCGTGCCGGGCTCGCTCGATGGCGCCCTCGAGGCGCTCGAGAGAGACCACGAGTTCCTCCTCAAGGGGGACGTCTTCACCCAGGACATCATCCAGGAGTGGGTCGGCTTCAAGCGGCAGCACGAGGTGGAGCCGATGCGGCTGCGTCCCACGCCGATGGAGTTCATGCTCACGTACGACACCTGATCGCACGTCCAGGCAGACGGCGAGGCCGGTGGGGAGACCCGCCGGCCTCTTTCGTTTGGCGGCCCGTCAGGAAGATCGCGTAACCGACCGATTGCATTGACGAGTCGGAGGGCGCTCGGATAGCATCCGAGGACGCCGCTCCGCCCCCCGCGACGCTCGCGGCGCGGACGCAACTCCGTGTGGGGAGGCGGGTGGGACGCGGCACCGAAAGTGCCATCATCGCCAGGGCCAATACCGCAGCGTGCCCTCCTCCCACATGCCGTCTCTCGCCACCCGCGTCGCCGCCGAAACGCTCCGCCTGCTGCCCCGAAAGCGCATCAGCCGAGGCCTCGGCTCCATTGCGTCTTTTCACGCGGCCGCGTCACTCCCCGGGGGCTCGGGGCTGCTGCGCCAGGCCATCGATCTCTACGTGAAGGCGTACGACGTCGATCTCGGCGAGGCGGAGATCCCGCCCGGCGGATTCGACAGCTTCGACGCGTTCTTCACCCGCGCGCTGCGGCCGGGCGCCCGCCCCGTCGAGGGCGGCGAGGAGATCCTGGTGAGCCCCGCCGACGGTCGCGTGGAGGACTGCGGGCCGGTCGAGCCCGGCGCGCGGGTCCACGTCAAGGGCCACGACTACTCGCTCGGCGAGCTGCTCGGGGACCCGCGGGACGGCGAGCGCTTCGAGGGCGGCACCTTCGCGGTCGTCTACCTCTCCCCGCGCGACTATCACCGCGTCCACGCGCCCGTGGCCGGCGCCGTGCACACCGTCCGGCACGTCGGAGGCACGCTCCTGCCGGTGAACCCGTTCGGCGTCGCGAGCTACCCGAACCTCTTCGCGCGCAACGAGCGCGTGGCCGTCTTCCAGCGCAGCGAGGCGTTCGGCGAGGTGGTCACCATCCTGGTCGGGGCGATCGGCGTCGGCCGGATCAGCCTCAGCTTCGACGCGAGCGTGATGACCAACGTGGGCCGCGGGCCCACCACGCTCCGGTACGCGCCCGAGCGAGCGCCCACCCTGGAGCGGGGCGGAGAGCTCGGCATGTTCCACCTCGGCTCCACCGCCATCGTCATCACCAACCCGGATCACCCCGCGGCGCTGGCGGTGCAGGCCGGCGAGATGGTGCGCATGGGGCGGCGCCTGGCGCTCGGCGACGCCGGGGGTGACGCGCGATGAGCGAGCCCGACGAGGCCAACAAGGCGAAGCGGAGGCGCCGCCGGCGGTCGCTCCGCGTCCCGGTCGACGAGGTGCCGCGACCCACCCAGGCCGTCGCGGAGTCGGTCGAGGTGCCGCTCGAGGCCGAGGGAGGGATGACGGTCGAGATGCCCGCCTACTCCGATGACGCGAGCCCGAGCCTGGCGGGCCCGCCCACGATCGATGGAGACTCGGCGAACGAGTTCGACGAGCCCCGCACCATCGTCGAGGCCGAGGGGGCCGCGGACGACGGCGACGACGGGGCCAGCGCCTCGGTCGAGGTCGATCTCGACGCGGTGCCGGACGACGACGACGACTTCGAGGTCGGGCCCACGAGGGTTGAGCGCGTCCCGGAGATCGAGGCCCGTCGGGCGCCGACCGAAGAGGACGACGCCTCGTTCGACTCCGACGCGCCGAGCGCCCAGCCCGCGAAGGCCTCGACGCCGAGCGTGGGCGTGGTGGTGCAGCGGGTCGTCGCCGTCGTGAGCGCGCCGGGGGCGCAGGCGCCTCCCCCCGAGGAGGACGACGACGGAGTCGTCACGTCCTGGGCGCCCACCGAGCCGGGATCGTCGGCCGCCGAAGACGTGTCGGTGGATCTGGACGAGCCGGAGATCACGGTCGACGCCGAGGATGACGCGGAGCAGGACGACGCAGGGGAGAGGGCGCTCGACGGGGAGAGCGATGCGGAGGTCGAAGAGCTCGACGTCGACCTCGACGCCGACGCGCCCGACGACGACGCCGCCCCCGAGCTCGCCGAGGACGAGCTGCTCGAGGAGGACGGCGCGGGTCGGCCGTCGAAGCCGCCGCCGCCGCCGCGGGGAGAGAAGGCGCCGCCGCCGCCGCCCGAGAAGGCGGCCGAGAAGGCGGAGCCCGCCCGGGCCGAGAAGGCCGAGGCGAAGAAGGACGCCGCCAAGGAAGGCGCGGCGAAGGCCCGCGCGCGCAAGACGCGCCGCAAGTGGTACGAGACCCTCTTCAACGACGACTACCTCCGCACCGTCCCGATCCCGCACCCGAGGACCATCGAGAAGCAGTGCGACTTCATCGAGCAGCGGTTCGGTCTCGCGAAGGGCGCGACCATCCTCGACGTCGGCTGCGGGCTGGGGCTCCACGCGGTCGAGCTGACGCGGCGCGGGTATCTGGTCGTCGGTCTCGACCTGTCGCTCCCGATGCTCTCGCGGGCGGCGGACGAGGCGCAGGAGCACGGCTTCAAGATCAACTTCCTCCACGCCGACATGCGGGAGATGAACTTCGACGGCGCCTTCGACGCCGTCCTCTGCTGGGGCACGACCCTCGGCTACTTCGACGACGAGACCAACAAGCAAGTCATCGAGCGCCTCTATCGCGCGCTGAAGCCGCGCGGGCTGCTGCTGCTCGAGGTCGTCAACCGCGACTACGTCATCCGGACCCAGCCCAACCTCGTCTGGTTCGAGGGCGACGGCTGCGTGGTGATGGAAGAGACGCAGATGAACTACATCACCTCGCGCCTCGAGACGAAGCGCACGGTGATCCTGGACGACGGGCGTCAACGCGACAACCTGTACTCCATTCGCCTCTTCTCGCTCCACGAGCTGGGACAGGTCCTGCACCACCAGGGGTTCCGGGTGGTCGAGGTGAGCGGACGCGAGGCGCACCCGGGGGTCTTCTTCGGCGCGGACTCGCCGCAGCTCCTCATCCTCGCCGAGCGCCGTCCGCAGGGCCCGCCGACGCCGCCGGGCCGCGGCTCGTCGAGCAGCATGAAGACGGTGTCGAGCGAGGCGCCCCCGCCCCCGGGCGCGAGCGAGCCGCCGGCGTCCGAGCCTCCCGACGCCGAGACGGACCCCGAGGCAGGAGCCGCGGAGGCGGAGGAGCCCTCCGATGACGTGAGCGCCGCGCTCGCGGAGACGCTGCAGCAGTCCGAAGAGGCCGCGAGCGAGGAGCGCCTGCTCGAGCCGGAAGATCTCGACGCCGAAGAGATCGGCGACGCGGAAGACGAGTAGCCCGACTAGCAGCGCGCGGCGAAGATGCGCGTGATGGATCGGCGAGCGCGACGTCGCGTCCAGCGCGGCGGGCCGACGACGAAATGCTTCAGCATTTCGGAGGAGCGACTGGCGCGCTGGGCGCGGCGTCCCACCGGCGAGGCGCGCG